>NZ_JBSGZO010000382.1:0-8288 GCF_053611045.1 Streptomyces sp. NPDC054841
GTGTCGGCAGGTGCCTACTGGCTTTCTGCGGGCTTCGCCGGCGGGGACTCGGCCGACTGTCCGGCGAGCACCGGCGTGCCCGGGCCCTCGTCGTCCGCGTACGCATCCACCCGGGCCGCGGCGTCGTCACGGCGGCCCGTGTGGGCGGCGGACGCCGCGTGCAGCGCGTGGTAGCCGAGCAGCGTCACGACGGTGCCCAGTGCGATGCCGCCGATGGTGAAGTCGTCGGAGATCTTCACGCTCACGCCACCGATTCCGATGACGAGACCGGCTGCCACCGGAACGAGGTTCTGCGGGTCGGCGAAGTCGACCCTGTTCTCGATCCAGATCTTCGCCCCGAGCAGGCCGATCATGCCGTACAGGACGACGGTGATCCCGCCGAGCACACCGCCCGGCGTCGCGGCGACGAGCGCACCGAACTTGGGGCACAGACCGAACAGCACGGCCACGCCGGCCGCCACGTAGTACGCGGCCGTGGAGTAGACGCGGGTGGCCGCCATGACGCCGATGTTCTCCGCGTACGTGGTCGTGGGCGAGCCGCCGACCGCGCTGGCGATCACCGTGCCCACGCCGTCGGCGGAGATGGCCCGGCCCAGGGAGCCGTCCAGGTCCTCCCCCGTCATCTCCGCGACGGCCTTCACGTGTCCGGCGTTCTCCGCGACGAGAGCGATCACCGCGGGAAGTGCCACCAGGACGGCCGAGGTCTTGAAGTCCGGGGCGTGCATGCTCGGCAGACCGAACCAGTCGGCCTGGTGGACCGCGTCGAGGTTGACCCGGAAGTGGAGGGTCTCCGCGCCGTCCGGGCTGCCCGCGGTCACCGACATGATCCTGCCCAGGGTCTTGTCCAGCCCCCAGGACAGCACGTAGCCGAAGACCAGGCCGAGGAAGACGGCGATGCGCGCCCAGAACCCGCGCAGCAGCACCGTCATGGCGACCACGGCCGCCATGGTCGCCAGTGCCACCCACTGGTCCTGCGGCCAGTACACCTGCGCCACGACGGGAGCGAGATTGAAGCCGATCAGCATCACGACCGCACCGGTCACCACCGGCGGAAGCACCCGGTTCACGACGCGCGCGCCGACGAGGTGGATGAGGACGCCGACCAGGGCGAGCACCGCGCCGGCGACCAGGATCGCGCCGGTGACCGTGGCGCTGTCGCCGCCCGAGGCACGGATGGTCGCCACCGCGCCGACGAAGGCCGCGCTCGTCCCCAGATAGCTGGGGACCTTGCCCTGCACGATCAGGAGGAAGACGACCGTCGCGAAGCCCGACATCATGATCGCGAGGTTGGGGTCCAGCCCCATGACCAGCGGGAACACGAATGTCGCACCGAACATGGCCACAACGTGCTGGGCCCCCAGGCCCACAGTGCGGCCCCAGGAGAGCCTTTCGTCAGGCCGGACCACCTCTCCAGGAGGTGGTGTTCTGCCGTCCCCGTGGAGTTTCCAACCCATGCCGAGCCGCCTTCCATGCCAGGGCGATGCCCTCGGTCACTGTCCGGGTGCTGTTCGCACCCGGTTGTGGCCCGGCCCCTGTGCGGGACCAGATACCACAAGTCGCCGGCGGGTGCTGAGCGGAATGCCTTTCGCACCACCGAAGATGGAGGAACGCTACGGCCGGCCCGGGAACCCAGCACGGGAGACAACTGACAGAGCCTTGCCGGACCCATTGTCAAAAGTCACCCACGCCATGGCCCTGTGGTGTTTTCCCGTTCCCTGTGCTGGTGTTCGCCCAGGTCGTCACAGCCCGCGCATGCGGAGCACCTGCAATGCCAGTGCCACGTTCAGCCGCAAGTGGGGGTCGGTGGTGAACGGCCCCAGCAGCCGTTCGAGCTTGCCGATGCGGTAGCGGAGGGTGTTGTAGTGGAAGTGGAGGATTCGCGCGGTCTCGGCCACGTTGAGGTTGGTGTCCAGTAGCACCTGGAGTGTCGTCCGCAGGTCCGCCGTCTCCTGGTCCTCCCGTGCGGCCAGCTCGCCCAGCGTCTCCTGCACGAACGCGGCCAGCTCCGAGGAATCGGGCACCAGGCTGAGCAACCGGAACACTCCGAGGCTGTCGAAGTCCGCTATCGCGCCCGGCCCGTGCATCTGGCGGCCCACACGGGCCGCCCGGCGCGCCTGCTCGTACCCGTGCGGGAGCAGGGCCGGGCGGTCCAGGACACGACTCACACCGGTGCTGAACGAGCGGCGCCCGCCGCCACCGTCGCCGGAGACGTGCGCCACCATGTGCCGTACGACGCGGCTCGCGGCGACCGCGTCGTCGGCGCCCATCACCACCACGACCTCCTGGCTGAAGCCTCCCACCGCCGCCTGCGGGTCGTGCTCGCGTACGACCATCGTCCAGGCGGTGGCGAACCGCTCGTGGACCGGGCGCAGATCGCGCGGCTGCGGGCTCGGGTCGTGGCCCGGGTCGAGTTCGGCGACCACGACGACGACCGGCCGGTCGATGTCCCAGCCCAGCGACGCGCAGTGCGGCACCGTGTGCTCCGGCTCGCCGGCCCGCCCGGCCAGCAGGTCGCGCAGGAAGTCGCCCTGGTACTTGCTCTCGACCGCCGCGACCGCCAGTTCCTTGGTGATCACCAGCGCGGCGGTGGCCGCGGCCCGCTCGAGCACGTGGACGTCGCTGTCGTCCACCGGCCGCTCATCGGCGATGAGCACGACGCGGCCGTGGTCCAGCGCCCCGGCCAGGACGGGCACCAGCGCCACACGGGCGTCCCGCTCCTCCAGGCTGTGCAGGCCGTGCTTGAACCGTTCGACCATGAAGCGCCCGCTGGCGTCGAAGCAGCTGCCGAGGCGCGAGCTGCCCTGCGCGGGGTCCGACCGGGCCAGCACCCGCCCGTCCGGCGTGGTCACCATCACGGTGCCGCCGAGCAACGTGCTCAGCTCACAGGTGAGAGCGCTCAGTCCGCCGCCGGCCAGGACCACGTTCACCAGCGCCCGGTGCGCGTCCTCGGAACGTGCGAGGACCGCCGCCTGCCGGTTGAGGATGTCGGTGAGCACCTGGTTGAGGACGTCGTCGAACGCCACGTCGTCCGGCAGGCTGACGATCGGCAGACCGAGGCGGTCCGCCATGTCCAGCATCTCGGGCGGGAGTTCGTCGAGGTAGCGGCCGAGCTTGACGGCCACCGCCGCGAGCTGCCGCTCTTCGAGGTCAGCGACCAGCGCGGCGAGAGCCTCCGGGGTCTCCCGCAGCGGATAGCCCGTGGTCAGCAGAAGTTCGTTCGGCTTGGTCCAGGGCAGGATGTCGGGCACTTCTATGACGTTCAGCCGCTGCACCACGCGGTCGAGCCCGCGCTCCCCGGCCACCAGGCGGGCCCCGGCGAGACACGGCGAGCTGAGCACCTCGCGGACCGGGACCCCGCGGATGAGCGTCCCGCTGCCCGAGAGTCGCACCGGTTCCGACCGGTCGTCCTCGCGGGCATCTGCCACCGACGGGCCCGCCATGGAGCCCGTTGGCAATTCCTGCGAAGGATCGGCCTGATCGTTGGCAACCTTACCCATGAGGGGACCTTAGCGGCGCGATCACCTTCGCAACAGATCTGAGCACGTTCGCAACCAAACCGCGGCCGAACAGCCACGGCTTCCTGCCCGAACGACCAAGGAGGTGCGCAGCCATGGGGATCCACACCGTCGGCGAACCGCTGATACGGCCGACGGCCCTGCCGGGCGCCGCGTCCCGGGCGGTGCAGCGGACACTGGAGGGACCCGGCGGAGAGGCCCGTCTGCTGGCGGCCTTCCCGTCCGCGGTCCACCTTGCGGCGGCGGACGGCGCTGTCCTCGCGCTCGTCACCTCCGACGCGGTGCGGCTGCCGAATGCGGTGGTCCCCGCGACCGACCGCACCGGATCGCCCCTGACCCGCCTCGTGCAGGAGTGCGACGCGGCCGGCTGCGGCGCCGGCGTGCTCCGGATCGGGACGCTCCGGGTGCACGTCGCGCGCTGGTGGACGCCGCGTCGCCCGCACCCGCCGCTCGATCGCGCGGCGCTGCGGGCGGGCACCGCGGAGCTGGAGGCCGCGTTCCGCCGTACCGAGGATCCGCGGCCGGGCCTGCCCGGATCCGGCCGTGCGGCCCTGGCGCGCCTGACCCGGTCCACGGCCGGCGGCGACCGTACGGCCGCCGCCGCGGCCGCCGCTCGCCTGGTCGGGCTGGCCCCGGGGCCGAGAACCCGGCGTACCAGGTGCCGGTGCTCGACTTCCGCGGCACGCCGACCGGCATCGACGTCACCAAGGTCGTACGCACCGGAGTGCTGCCGCAGATCAACACGGGCATCGCCGGGCGCGTCGCGGGCACGGGCCAGGTCGGGGCCGGGCTGGTGACACCGCCGGCCGCGTGCTTCACCGCGGCGCTGGGCGCCCTCGCTCAGGACGCGCCCCGCTGGGGTAGCGCGCGGCTCACGGGCCCAAGTCGGTGTGAAAGGTGCGGTGGTGGTCCACCACGGAGCCTTCCGCACCGCCCGTGCGTGGGAGTTGCCGCACACACGGGGCACCCCCACCGCGCGGAAGTTGCCGCACTCACGAAGGCACGCCGCCCATGCGCGGAAGTTGCCACACACACGAAGGCACGCCGTCCGTGCGCGGGAGTTACCGCACACGCGGGGCACGCCGTGAGCGGCGTGCGGTCAGCGGGCAGCGTGGACGCGTCCGCTGGTACGCGAAAGGTGCTCCCCCGAGCCACCGCGACGGCACTTCACGATCTCCGCCAGCACCGCGATGGCCGTCTCCTGCGGGGTGCGCGCACCGAGGTCGAGACCGATGGGCGAGTGCAGGCGAGCCAACTCGGCCTCGGTCACACCCGCTTCCCGCAGGCGCACGAGCCGGTCCTCATGCGCGCGGCGGCTGCCCATCGCCCCGACGTATCCGGCGTCCGTGCGCAGCGCGCGAGCCAGCAGCGGTACATCGAACTTCGGGTCGTGCGTCAGCACGCACACGGCGGTGCGGGCATCCACGGCGAGCGAGGCGAACCAGCGGTCGGGCCAGTCGACGACGAGTTCGTCCACGCCGGGAAACCGCTCGTGCGTGGTGAACACCGGCCGCGCGTCGCACACCTTCACCCGGAATCCGGCAAACGCGCCGGCCTGCGCCACTGCTGCCGCGTGGTCGTTGGAGCCGAACACCAGCAGCGCGGGCCGGGGGACGTACGAACGGACGAACGCCACCTCTCCGTCCGGCGCGCTGCCGACCGCAGCCACTCTCTTGCCGGCCCCGCTGCCGGCTCCGGGAACGATGAGCCCGGTCTCTCCGCGGCCGAGCATCTCCCGGGCGGCGTCCGCGAGCGGCCCCGCCTCTGCCCCTTCGACGGCGACCGTCAGTCCGGCGACGGCGCGCGCACCGATCCGGTCGGCGCCGGGAGCCGCGACGACGGTGGCCACGGCCACCGGGGTTCCGGCTCGCAGGGCGGCTACCAGCGCCGGGAAGTCCGGCCGGCGGACCCGGTCGACCGGTTCGACGAAGACTTCCAGGCTGCCGCCACAGGTGAGGCCGGACATCAGCGCGTCGTCATCGCTCACCCCGTACGCGGCCGACTCCGGCCGCCCCGACGCGATCACCTCGCACGCCAACTCGTAGACCACTCCCTCGACACAGCCCCCGGACACACTGCCGAGCACTTCTCCTCCGGCGCCGACGGCCATGACCGCGCCTGCGTCACGGGGAGCGCTGCGCAGCGTGGAGATTACGGTGGCCAGCGCGAACGTCCGCCCCTCGGCATACCATTTCTCGAGATCGTCAAGCAGGTGCCGCATGCCGTTCCCACCTCCGCCGGTTCTCCCTGGGGAGTCATGAGTACATGTCCGGGGGCACGCTGCCGACGGCAACTTCTGCCAAGAACCTGGCCTCGGCGCCGGTACCCGGTGGATCTTGTGTCCGGAGCGGTCTCTTTGCTTGGCTGGTCCCGTGATTGATCGTTTCGCCCGAGCTCTGGGCACCTATGCCTTCCGCAATCCGGTGACCGCCGGATACGTCGGTTTGCTGTTGCTGACCCATCTCTGGCTCACCGTGGTGCTGTCCACCGCTGACGCCCAGCGGTTTGCACTCGGCATCAGCACCAATCTGAGCAATCTGCAACACCATCCGGTCCGTTCACTGGTGGGCAGCATGCTGTTCTTCGACGGCACGCTGACCTCCATCGCCTCACTCCACTTCGCCGGCACGGTGATCACGCTCGGCATCGGCGTCGGCCTGTGCCTGGCGTGGCTGGAACGGCGGTACGGAGCGATGCGTGCCTACGCCGTCTTCGTCCTGGGGCACGTGCTGGCCACCCTGATCACCACACAGGTGATCAGGGTCGCCCTCGCCCACGACTGGTATCCGACCAGCGTCCGGCACGCCGTCGACTTCGGGATCAGTTACGGGGCCGAGGCGGCGCTTGCGGCGGGAGCGCTGCTGCTGAAGCGGGCGCGGTGGCTCGCGGTCGCCGGGGTTGTCGCATGGCCGGTGCTCGGCGGCGACTGGAGCGGTGTCCTGCCCGACTTCACCACCGTCGGTCATCTCACGGCGGCGGCCGTCGGCTTCGCTTGCGGCGCCTTCCTGCTCCTGACCGTCCGGCGCGACACCCCGGCCCCGGCGGCTCAGCCCGACCCGGCACACACCGAATAGGACGACGACAGAAGAACTGCCTTCGCTACTCGGTTCCGATGCGACCGCCCAGGCGGTGGACCACGTTCTCCGAGATTTCGACAAGGGCCTTCAACTGGCCACGGGACAGGGCGTCGACGAAGATGTGGCGGACATGCGCCGCATGCAGGGGTGCGACCGTTCGGATCGCCTCCAGCCCCTCGGGGGTCAGCACGGCCACAGCGCCGCGCGCGTCCGTGGGGCACTCCTCACGGCGTACGAGTCCGCGACCTTCCATCCGGCGGACCTGATGCGACAACCGGCTCTTCTCCCACCTCGCCAGCGCGGCGAGCTCCTGCATCCGCAGCCGGTGGTCCTTCGCCTCCGACAGCGGGACGAGCACGCGATAGTCGGCCATGGAGAGCCCGCCGTTTCGCTTCAGCTCCTGGTTGACCCGTTCCTCCATCAGCTGACTCATGGCGACGAAGCCCTGCCACGCACGCCTTTCCAGGTCGTCGAGCGATCGAAGTTCAGTCACCGATCGAGACTAGCTCTCCATTGATTGACGGATCAACTCAACAACTGGGTCGACCGGGAGCTCGTCCACCGACGCCCCTGACACTGCTGTCCGGCTCGGCTCCCTGCATTCGGGTCGGCGCACCGCACCCTTGCAGCGACGTACACCGTAGGACGCTGAGTGCCGAACCAGAACGGCACTGAGTACCCAGGGGCAGTCGGTCAGCTCTCCCGGAGGGCCGACTCGATGCTCTGCACGACGCGCCACATGCGGGCACCCTTCGGGGCGACCATCACGATCACCTCGCCATCGTCGGCGGTCTGCTCGGCGGCCGGTCGGGACGTCTCCTCCGATCCCCGCCCCGACGCCCGCCCATCCTGACCGCTCACGGCACTCCCCCAGACACGCACGAGCGAAAGGGCGTGGTTCACCGCGGCTTCGGGGTCCTCGGCACCGCCCGACCGCAGCCAGGACCGCAAGCCGTTGTTGTGGGCCGCGACCACGGCGGCGGCGATCACCTCGGCCCACAGGGCGCCGTCCCGCCTGCCCGCAAACCGGCCACGGAGGTAGCCGGCCAGCGTCCGCTCGTACCGGCGCACGACGGAGAGTTCATAGGTACGCAGTCCAGGCACTTCGCGGGTGAGACGGTAGCGCTGAACCGAGAACTCCGGATTGGCGGCGTACATGCGCAGGACAAGCCGGGCCGCGTCACACACGGCTGTCACCGGATCCGCCTCGTCAGACGCGTCCAGGTACGCCGTCATGTCTTCAAGACAGCGGTCGTGGTCCGGAAAGACCACGTCCTCCTTGGACGGGAAATAACGGAAGAAGGAGCGGCGGCCAACGCCCGCTCTGGCCACGATGTCGTCCACGGTGGTCTGCTCGAAGCCACGCTCGAGGAACAACTGGAATGCAGCCTCGGCGAGGACGTCCCGCATGGGCACTTTCGCGGGGGCGGCAGCAGCGTCCCCGGCCACGGTCTTCCGTCTCCGGCGCGCCTCGGTCATGCCAAGACCGTAACACCGGAGCATCGAAGATGACACCCAGTACCTTTACTGAGGGTACTGAGTGCCATAGTCTCGGACGTACACCATGCGCGAGCGTGGAAACCCACCAGTCATGTCATCAGGGAGAGCCGGCGTGAGCTTGAGGATCGTTGTCTGTGTGAAGTACGTGCCCGACGCCACCGGCGACCGGCACTTCGCCGATGACCTGACCGTCGAC
>NZ_JBSGZO010000383.1:0-8267 GCF_053611045.1 Streptomyces sp. NPDC054841
GTTCACGCCGCGACGCCGACTACTCCTCGATGGCGATCGCCCGAACGCCGGTGTCCTTGTACCGCCCGGGCTCACGCGTCAGCACCGGACGGCCCCGGGGCCATTCCACGGAGGGCTGCGCGAGGTACAGCGCATGCGCGCCGCTCCAGTCGTCGCCCTGCGTGCGGAGACGCTTGCCCACCGCGGCCGCCCCGGCGAAGTCCAGCTCTGTGATGTCCACGGAGGAGAGCGAGCCGACATGCTCGGCCACGCCCGCGCGGTGGCTCTCGGCGACCGCCAGGCACACTGCCGGAATGCAGATCCGTAGTGTCGGGTCGTTCTCCGCTTCCACGACGAGGGTGGAGGTCATGCGGTTCCCCGCGCCGAGCGCGAGGGCGGCGGTGTCGTCGAGGACGACGGCGCGTGGCAGCGGGTAGTCGCCCTTCTTCACTGCACCTCCCCGATACGCCCGGACACGATGTCGGCCCACAGCTTCTCGCCGGCCCTGGCGTCCTCTTCGGTGTACGACCTGCCGAGGAAGTGCTCCTCGACGTACGCCTTGGTCTCCTCGCGGCGCTGCGCCAGCTCCTCCTTCGTGGGCGTGGCCCCGGCCAGCTGCGCCACCAGATCGCGCATGGTGATGCCGCGATCCCGGGCGAGTTCCTGGAGGCGGTCGCGGACGGCGGGGTCGACCTTGATCGTGGTGTCAGCCATGACGAAAGTATACCGGCGGTATACCACCTCAGGGCGTTCGAGCACGACAGTCATCGGCGCTCCGTTTCTCTTCAAGGGGTCTGGGCGCGCGCCTCGGTGGCGATGACTGTACGGCCGAACAATGTGATTGCGGCACATGCCAAAGGCATTGGCCAGAGCCGTAGTTGAGACACACGCGCCCTCATCACCCCTCCCCGAGCTGCGAGTTCACGCGGAACGCGGGTGGCGCATCCTGTGCGACCACCCCGGCTCCCGTTCGCCTCGTTCATCCCTCAGGGTGACGCCCAGCCTCGGGCGTTCACGAGGCTGGTTGCCGCCCACCCGGCTGCGAGGGCCTGGACGTCGCTTACACCCAGGCCCTCGCGGCCATGCTCACCCGCGCCCGACTCCCGGAGGGAGCTGTCTACGGCTCGAGCAACTCCGCCTGGAGCTGCGGGGCTACGATGGGGAACCCGGCCCCCTGGGACACGGTGACCGAGGAAGCGTTGCTTCCGGTGTCCTGGGCGGCGGCGAGGTCGATCACGTCAGTGGTGTTCAGTTCAACAATCGTGGACACCTCCTGCGACATTGCAGCGGCCCCGCCATTAACCGTGGTGTCCTGAGCATCAAAGGCGACGAGGACCCCGTTGACCCGGATGCGTAGGTTGCGAGTCCGCCCCGCAGCAGTGGTGTAGAGCCAGGCCAGCCTCGCCTTGAGCAGGTAGCGCCCGGGAGTGTTGACCACCAGGCTGTCGTTCGCGTTATCGAACATCGCGTCCGTGTCGTAGGCAGCGCCATCGAAGTTGATCTTCGTAATGGTGTTGGTCGGGATGTTCTGGTTACTTGAGGCGAAGATACTCGCGCCGACATCAACGACGGGCGCGGGAGTTCCCGTTGCCCCGGTCGGCCCGGTCGCACCCGTCGGCCCGGTCGGCCCGGTCGCCCCGGTCGCCCCGGTCGCCCCGGTTGCACCAGTCGCGCCGGTCAGCCCGGCTGTACCCGTCGCCCCGGTCGCACCCGTCGGCCCGGTCGGTCCCCTCTTGCAGCGGTCCCTGTCGTCCTCGCCCTGTGGCCCGATTTGACTGAGCATGGGCCTGTCGTTGCACTTGTCGCCGTCGTCGCCCGCGCGGCCGGTCACGCTCACCCGGTCACCCACGTTGTTGACGGAGGCCGCGGCCGGGCTGAGCACCCCCGTCGTCAGGGCCAGCGCGAGCGAGACGATCGTGCTGCCGACCATCCACTTGCTACGACGCGGCAGCGGCCCCAGCCAGGATTGCGCCCTGCGCTCAGGGTTCATCTACTTGCCCCTCGTTCCCTCGGCTTGGAACTTCACGTCCGAAATCCGGCATAGGGCAAGATTGTCCCGGGCCTAGCCGAGCGCTCACCGCGGACGGTGCGAACGCACCGGAGATCATCAGATCTGAGTAACCGGCACGCCTGAACGGTGCACCCACACTCTGAGCACCCTCACGCTGCGGACGGCACAGTCTCTCGTGTCTTCAGCGCCCCCCGCCGTCGAGGGCGGCGACCTCGCGTACGGCCTCGGCGATGGCCCGGAAGTCCTTCTTGAGGATCGCACCATGGTTGCCGGCGACCTTCGCGCCGATCTGGATGTTCGGGTTGCGGGCGGTCACCGCATCGAGGCTGGTGCGTATCCGTTCATGCTCGTCACCGCGGCTTCCGAAGGACGCCCCCGAAGCGACCACATACCGCACCGGGACGGTGATGTCGTCCAGCACGGGGCCAAGCTCGCGCTCGCGGGAGAGCCTGCCGAGCTCGATGTTGCTGTTCGCCTGCTGTTCGGCGGTCATCCGCGGGGCCAGGCCCGTCGGGCGCAGCAGCGGCAGGAACCAGCTCAGCCGCCGGAACAGCTTCCGGATCCGCTGCTCCATGGCCTCGTCGAGCCAGTCGTACGGGAACGCGCCGTCGACCAGGACCGCGCCCAAGGCACGCTCCGGATTCCGGCCGGCCCAGTGCGCCCCGACGACCGCCCCGTAGGACCAGCCCACCACCAGCGCCCGGTCCACACCCCTGGCAGCGAGAACGGCATCGACGTCCCGGACGGCGGCCTCGAAGGAGTAGTCCGCCGAACGCTTCGACTTCTTGCCACGGGCCCGCTCGTCGTAGGTGATGTGCCGCCACCCCGTTCCCAGTTCGGCGATGACCCGCCGCCAGTACCCCTGAGTGGCGAACTGACCATTGAGGTACACCACGGGGATACCGGGACCGCCGGTGTCGGTGACGGCCAGAGCCGTGTCGTCGACCGGCACCATGCCGGTCCACTTCGAACTGGTCGAGGAAGTGCTGTTCTTCGTCATGTGTTCCCCCTGGTCGCGTGAGCGCGTCTGGTACGACTTCTGCAGGCCCTGCGGGCGCCTGGATCGCAGGGCCCTCGGGACGGACGGCCGGGTCCTCGGCGACGACCGACAGGATCTCGATCGCGGTGGGCCCGGCCGGTTGGTCCTGGTTCTGCTCGTTCAGAGGCTGCGGGCGGTGATGTCGCCGTACGAGGTGGTGGCGCGGATGTCGAGTTCGGCGGTGCCGTCGTTCTTGAGGGTGTTGCTGATGCGGCCGTAGTCGGTGCCGGCGTCCAGGGCGGCCGAGACGCCGGCGGCGGCGCCGACCGAGATGTCGCCGGACTGAGTGCGGAGCACGACCGTGCCGCGCACGGCCTCGGTGATCCGGATGTCGCCCCGTGCGGTGCTGATCTCCGCGGGGCCGCCCAGCCGGCCGACCTCGACGTCGCCGTCCATCGCGGTGATGCGGACGCTCGCGGCCTCGTCGATCTTGGTCTGGCGGTACGCGCCTTCGAAGGCGACGTCGCCGAGGCGTCCGACGCCGCGGAGCTCGGCGCCGGCGGCCTTGGCCTCGACGCGGGAGCCGGCGGGCAGCTGGACGGTGACCTCCAGGGATCCGGAGGGGCCGGTGAGCTGGTTGCCGGGGGTCGAGGTCGTGATCCGCAGGACGCCGTCGGCGTAGGCGACGGTGGTCTGCTCAGCGGTCTTGGTGTCGCGGCGCTTGGAGGGGTTGGCCGGCAGGACCTCGACGGTGGTGTCGGCGCGGTCTGCGGCGATGATCTGGATGCGTCCGGCGGGGATGTCCAGGACGGCGGAGATCGGGGCGGAGGTGTCGAACTTCTGCATCATGCTCTCCCGTGCTCGTTCGTTGTTTCTGACTCCGGAAAAGCTACGTTGCTTTCCAAATCTCGACAACACATCCGTTGCGTCATATAGCCATCAACGCAGGTAGAAGCCAGGAAAGTGTTGCAACGGTCTTGAGAGTAACGCAACGGTGACTGCCACACTCGTTGCAATGAAGGAGAAATGAACGCTATAGCGGGGGATCAGGGCCCGCCACGAAGGAGCAGGCCGGCGCGAAGGCCGGCCGGCCGTGCGGTGGCGACGGTGCGCAGCCCCCGGACCGGCGCGCCGCGGGCGGAGCTCATCGGCTCGCTTGAGGGCGCACTGGCACCGGAGCCGGCAGGCCAACGCTCCCGGCCCGGGAGGGCACAAGTGCATTGAGTGGAGTACTCGACTTCAGCGAGGCACGCTGTACCCATGAGGTCGCTCTTCCGCTCACCTCCTCGACCAGGAGCGGGCGGTCACAGCCGGGTCCTCTTCACCCTGGCGAAGTGCGTGCCGTTCGCGATCGCGCTGGCCGTTCTGGTCATCGAGTTCTCGCCCGCACACTTCATCTATACGGGCCCCCTTCTCACCGCGACGCCTGCGCTGGCCGCGGTGACGATGGGTCCCAAGGGCACCGCCTCGGCGGCGGCTGTCGCGTTGGCGGTCAGCGTGGCCACCGCCACCTACAACCAGGCCTGGGGCACCCTGCAGGTCTATACGAACTTCCTGGCTCTGGCCCTGGTGTCCGTGGCCGGATTCATCATGAGCAGCGCGGAGCAGGCGCGCAGACAGAGCGAGCTCGACCAGGTGCGCCGGATCGCCGTGGCAGCACAGGAGGTCGTACTGCGGCCCGTGCCCCCGCGACTGGGCCCGGTGCGGGTGGCCAGCATGTGCCTCGCAGCCGGGACGGGGGCACAGGTCGGCGGTGATCTGTACGAGGCCGTGGAGACGCGGTACGGCGTCCGGCTGATCGTGGGGGACGTCCGGGGCAAGGGGCTGTCCGCCATGCGCGCGGTCTCGGTGGCGCTGGGCGCGTTTCGCGAGGCCGCGCACTACGAGGACGACCTGGTGGAGGTCATGAACCACTGCGCGGCCGCGCTGCGACGGGAGCTCGACGTCCCGGGTACGTACCCCCAGGAAGTCCTGATGGAGGGATTCACCACCGCGCTCATGGCCCAGGTGACGGACGAACCCGTGGTGCAGCTCTTCAACCGCGGCCATCCGCCTCCACTGGTGCTGCACCAGGGCAGGACCCAGGCCCTGATGCCCGCCTCGCCACTGCCGCCGCTCGGCCTGGAAGACCTCGTCGGCGGCCCTCCCGCCAAGGCTGAGAGCTATCCGTTCGTACCCGGCGACCGTCTGCTGCTGTACACCGACGGCGTGATCGAAGCCCGCAACCGCGACAACGACTTCTTCGCCCTGCCCGAGACCATGGAGGGGATCCGCGCAAGCACCACCCCGTCGGAGTTCCTGGACGAGCTGCACCAGGCACTGAACCGCCACGCCGAGGGTCACTTGGAGGACGACGTGGCGATGATCCTCGTCGACCGGCGATAGCCGCGCCCACCGACCGGTACGCGGGGCCCGAGCACTGGCCCGGGCCCCGCTCCATGCACCCGGGGGGGGTGGCTCAGGAGTCGCCTCAGCAGTACAGGTTGCCTCCCGGCGCCACGCCAAGGATCTGCGTGAAGCGCTGGTAGTTGTCGACGCGGCTCTGGACCTGCGCCGGGTTCTTGCCGTCACACTCCAGCGAGCCGTTGATCGAGCGGATGGTCTGGCCGAAGCCGGCCTGGTTGACCATCGCGTTGTGGCCCGTCATCGTTCCGGGGCCGTTCTGCGTGTTCCAGTACCAGAGGCCGGTCTTCCAGGAGACGGCCGCGTCCTGCTCCACGCGCCAGGGGTTGCCCAGCAGGTCGATGCCGAGCGCGTCGCCCGCCGCCTTGTAGTTGAAGTTCCAGCTGAGCTGTATCGGGCCGCGGCCGTAGTACGCGGCCTGCCCGGCCGGACAGCCGTAGGGCTGGCTCCGGTCGCAGTAGTGCGGGTAGTTCGCGGTGTTCTGCTCGACGATGTGGACCAGGCCGCCCGTCTCATGGGCGACGTTCGCGAGGAAGGCCGCGGCCTCCTGCTTCTTCACCGTGTCGCTGCCGGTGTTGGCGAAGGCGGGGTACGCGCTCATGGCCGCGGTCAGACCGCTGTACGTGTAGAACGAATTCCGGTTCGGGAACATCTGGTTGAACTGCGCCTCGCTGACGACGAAGCCCGACGGATCCGGGTCCGGGTTGCCGCCACCGCCGCCGCAGGTGCCCTGGTCGGCCCAGACGTCGGAGGAACCGGGGGTCTCGTTCTGGGTCCACCACTTGGCCTGCCAGTTGCGGCCGTTGTGGGAGGCGACCATGCCACCGGTGTAGACGGAGGAGGAGTTCCAGGCGGCGGCGCAGTCCGCCGCAGCGGCGGTGGAGGCGGGCAGGAACACTGCGAGTCCGAGGATCGCGACGAGGGCGGCGAGCAAGGCCGTAATGCGTCGTGACAACGTCATCAACCTTCCGTGTGGGGGGTGTTGGGGTGGTGACGCCGTGCCGAGGGTGCCGTGGGGGTGCGAGAGCACTGAACCGAGAATGGTCTGGACCTGTCAAGGGTCTAGACCATGATTGTCGAACGGCGGAGGCCGGCGGCGGCACGGCGGCATAGGCCGGTGACACAGTCGGCACGGGCCGGTGGCACAGGCCGAGCACATCCCACCCGGCTCGGAGCACTCACCCGGGCCGGGCCCGGCGCCGCACCCCGGCTCGGGCGAGAACGCCGAACAAGCATTGTCCGCGCAGCCAACAACGAGTGGCTGATTTCGAGTTCATAAACACCGGCAAAAGCGGCGTGTTACGGGGCATGAATTCATCGAAGGCATCGCGAACGCCGCCGCCGGCAGGACCCTGGCTCCGGACAGATGCGCAGCTCAGGACCTCGAAGCAGATCAGGGCACCAGGGGAGGAAAAGCCTGGCGATTCACGCCTGCTGGAGATCGACTCTCGGCAAGAGTTGAACAGCGGCGCACCCCCGCGCATAAATAGGGCTATTCGAAGTTAATATGACAATCGCATAAGCCACTGATACCCCGAATGCGCTCTGTTGGTGCCGGCATCCATCGGGTTGAATCAGATTCAGGCGAGACGGACCGCCCAGATCAATCGATCCGCCTGGATCAGTCGATCCGTCAGGATCAGTCGATCCGCTGGCACTTCGCTCCGGATGGCCGGTCCTCTGCACGAGGACCAGCAGACCGTCCCGGCGAGACGCGGACCGTTCCACCGTGCGATGCCTGCCTCACGGCTTCGTGACGCCCCACTCGCCCACCTCAACCGCCCCCGCTGCGCGCGCTCGAAGCGCTGTGGCAGCCCATCGGCTCCACCACCCGGCTTCACATCCCGCCGCAAACGCGCGGGACATGCCGTGAAGCCGCGGACTCGTACCGCACACGGTCACCCGCACGCCTCCTGCCACGGGAGCACAACGAGCTCAAGGAGACCCGCCATGGCAACTCTCACCTCGCTGACACCCACCCAGAGCCACAACGGAATCACCCTCACCCTCACCGGCACGGGCCTGTCGGGCACGACCAAGGTGAACTTCGGAACGAAGAAGATCAACCCCGCCACGGTCGGCGCCACCACCGTGACCGTCGTCATCCCGGTGCTGTGCCCCGGCCAGGTCAACGTCAGCGTCAGCGCGGGAACTACGACCAGCAACTCGCTCTCGTTCTTCTACATCGATCCCCCGCAGCCCACCGGCCTCAGTGCCAACAACGGTCCGGCGACCGCCACTTCCCTGAGCGTCTTCGGCAGTGGCCTGCTGACCGCGACCGGGGTGACGTTCGGTGCCGTGGGCGCCGGCACCGGGCTGACAGTCGTGTCGGACAGCGAGCTGACCGTCACCTGCCCCGCACACGGCGCCTTCACCGGCAGCACCGACACCGTGGACTGCACCGTCACCACCGCCGGAGGCACCAGCATCCCGCTCGGCGCCCCCACCCAGTACACCTACTACGACGTCCCGACCGTCACCAGCCTGGCGCCCACCTCAGGGGCGGTCGGTTCGGACACCACCGTCACCGGCACCAACCTGGTGGATGTCAGCAGCGTGACCTTCACCCCCACCGGCGGAGGTGCCTCGACCGAGGCCGACTTCTCGAGCTTCTCCGCCACCACGCTGGTCGCCACCGTCCCCTCGGGGCTCACCGCGGGCACGTACGACGTCCGGGCCACCACTCCAGGCGGCCAGACCGCGATCGTCGCCGGTGACGTGTTCACCGTCATCTGATCGCGCGGCCCACCCGGCTCAGCGCCAACGGGTCGTCAGCACCTCGCCGGTCAGTCGGGCACGACCTGATGAGCGCCGAGCGTAAACCCGCTGCGCCCTGGCCGACCACGTCAGCCAGGGCGCAGCACCCGGGGGAGGGCAGGAAGGAACAGATGTCAT
>NZ_JBSGZO010000384.1:0-8264 GCF_053611045.1 Streptomyces sp. NPDC054841
GGCCGGATCAGCCCGGCCTGATCCAGAAGACAGGCCCTGGTCGTGCGTGGCGCGCAGCGCCTGGCGGGCCGCCCAGATCACGGACACCACCGGTACGGCCACGACGGCGCCGATCACCCCGGCGGCGATGGCCCCGCCGATGACCGAGAGCGCCACGACGACCGGATGCAGCCGGACGGCCCAGCCCATCACGACCGGATGCAGCACATGTCCCTCGATCTGGCCGATGATCACGATCAGGGCGATGACCACCCCGGCGATGACCGGGCCCTTGGCCGCCAGTGCCACGATCGCGGCGACGGCGAGCGCGATGGGCGAGCCGATCAGCGGGACGAAGGCGGCGAAGAACTCGAGCAGTGCCAGCGGCACGGCCAACGGGACACCGAGGGCGAAGAGCGCCAGCCCGACCAGGATCGCGTTGGTCGCCGCCACCAGCACGATGCCGTGGGTGTATCCGGTGAACGTCCGCCATGCCGCGCGCCCCGCCACCGACATCCGGTCCCGGGCCGGCACCGGAAACTGCTCGCAGAACCAGCCCCACTGCCGGTCGCCCGAGTGCAGGAAGAAGACCGAGCAGAACAGTGCCAGCGCCAACGTCGTCAGCACCTCCACCAGCCGGCCCGCGCCGCTGAGCGCCGTACTGATCAGCTTCGACCGGTGCTCGGACAGGAACTTCCCGATCCTCGACTGGAGGTCCGTGAGGGCTTCGGGGTTCAGCCGGAACGGCGGCTGCTCCAGCCACTTCTCGATGCGGCCGATCCCGGCGCCGAACTCCCGCTGCAGTGTGACCCGCTCATGGGCGACCGTCTCACCGACGAGGGCCAGGATGCCGAGGACGACGACGATGCTGCCGAGCAGCGCCACGGTGACGGCGAGCGGTCGCGGCAGCCGGCGGGCCAGCAGATCGGCCACCGGCCGGAGCATCGCCGTGACGACGAGACCGAGGAAGACGGCGACGCCGATCTCGTGAAAGCGCCCGAGGACCATGAAGAGGGCGTACACGACGGCGCCGACCGCCAGGAGCCGCCATGCGTACGCGGCGGCGATCCGCAGCACGGGGGAGACCGTTGGGCCGGTACTCGGCCCGGCGGCTTCCCCGGGGGAGCGGGACACCGGGCGGGCGGGACCGCGCACCGCGCGGCGCGCCGTGCGGATCCGGTGTCGTCGCTGTGCGGATGGCCTGGGCATCGCCCCGACTAGTACCACCGGCGGCGCCCGGGCCAACGTACCGGGCCCGACATTCGCCCGAAGGCACCGCAGACCGGGGGAGGGCTCAGGTGCGTTCGGCCGGCCGGGCTCAGGCGCGTTCGACCGGCTGGGCCCGGGTGCGTTCGGCCAGCCGCTGCGCCGCCCGCCGAGCGGGCCGAGGCGAGGGCCTGGCGCCGGTCGGCGCCCCGCTGCCCCAGCACCACCCGGGTGCTCAACCCGTCGAGCAGCGCGAGGAGTTCCGACGCGCGGCCCGGCACGTCGAGGCCGGGCGCGAAGCCGGTCCGGTCCCGTTCGCCGACCGTCGGCAAGGCCGCGGACTTCGTCGTCCTTTCCCGCGACATCCTGCGGTGCGCCTCCGACGACGTCCCCGGCACGGTCGCGGAGGTCGTTGCGGTCGGCGGAGAGGTGGTGCACGCGGTCTGATCACCCCGGCGGGGCGGGGTTCCACCGGCCGCCGGGCCCCGCCCGCCTCGCCCGGGGCCCCGCCCGCGTCGCCGGTGGGTGCCTCGCCGGCCCGTGAGACCCAGGGCCTGTCCGAGGCTCCACAGCGCGCCACACCGCCCGGCAGCGCACCCAGCACCGGACCAGGTATGTGCGCAGGTGGGGCGGGGTCGAACGACGGATGCCCCGCCCGGCCCCACCGGGATCGCACGAATGTTCGAAACTTGGTCTATGGTGGAGGCGGGGAGGTGAGAACGGATTGATCCAGGAGGTGCGGGTGCCCGGTTTCACGCATCTGCACACCGCGTCCGGATACTCCGTGCGGTACGGGGCCTCGCATCCGGAACGGCTGGCCGAGCGCGCCGCGGAACGGGGCATGGGCGCCCTCGCCCTGACCGACCGCGACACCCTCGCGGGCGCGGTCCGCTTCGCCAAGGCCTGCGTCAAGGAGGGAGTGCGCCCGCTGTTCGGCGCCGAGCTCGCCGTACGGGAGCACGCGCCCACGGCCGCCGCGCGACGGCGCACACCCGCCAAGGGCGGAGCCTTCATCGACGAGTCCGCACCCCGGGTCACCTTCCTCGCCCGCGACGGTGCCGCCGGCTGGGCGGAGCTCTGCCGGCTGATCACCGCCGCCCACACCGCCGACGGCCGGCCCTCCGTCGACTGGCCCACCCTGAGGGGCCCCGCCGGACTCACCGTGCTGCTCGGGCCGGCCTCCGAGGTGGGCAGGGCACTGGCCGCCGGCCGCCCCGACCTGGCCGCCCGGCTGCTCGCGCCCTGGCGGGAGCGGTACGGCGACGCACTGCGCCTCGAAGCCGTGCACCACGGTCTGGCGGGCACGGGCCCCGGCTCGCTGCGGCTCGCCGCCCGCACCGCCGGTTTCGCCGCCGAGCAGGGCGTACGGGCCGTGCTGAGCAACGCCGTACGGTACGCCGACCCCGGCCAGGGCCCAGTCGCGGACGTCCTCGACGCGGCCCGCCGGCTCGTCCCGGTCGACCCGGCCAGGGGACTCGACAGCGGTGAGCGCTGGCTCAAGGGCGCGGACGACATGGGCCGCGCGGCCGAGCTGATCGCCGAGGCCGCCGGATGGCGGCGCGACGCGGCGCACCGGCTGCTCGCCGTTACCGAGGAGACCGCCGCCGAGTGTCTCGTCGACCCCGAGGGTGACCTGGGCATGGGGTACGCCTACTACCCGGAGCCGCATCTCGTCGGCGCCGGCCGGCGCACCGCGCAGCGCGTCCTCGCCTCCCGTGCCGCCGCCGGGATGGTGCTGCGGGGTTACGACCGGATGCCGAAAGCGCGTGAGTACTGGGAGCGGATGCACTCCGAGCTGGACATCATCGCCCACCACGGCAACGCCACCTACTTCCTGACGGTCGCTCAGGTCGTCGACGACGTCCGCCGTATGGGCATCCGGGTCGCCGCGCGCGGCTCCGGCGCCGGATCCCTGGTGAACCACCTGCTCGGCATCGCGCACGCCGACCCGGTCGAGCAGCATCTGCTGATGGAGCGCTTCCTGTCCAAGCGCCGGTTCGCGCTGCCCGACATCGACATCGACGTCGAGTCCGCGCGCCGGCTGGAGGTGTATCGCGCGATCATCGACCGCTTCGGCGAGGAGCGGGTCGCGGCCGTCGCCATGCCCGAGACCTACCGGGTGCGGCACGCCATCCGGGACGTGGGCGCCGCGCTGAGCATGGACCCGGCCGAGATCGACCGGCTCGCCAAGGCGTTCCCGCACATCCGCGCCCGCGATGCCCGCGCGGCGATGGAGGAGCTGCCCGAACTGCGCGAGGTGGCACGGGAGTACCGGCCTGACGGGGGCCGGTACGGCAAGCTCTGGGAGCTGGTCGAAGGACTGGACGCGCTGCCGCGCGGCGTCGCCATGCACCCGTGCGGGGTGCTCATCTCGGACTCCTCGCTGCTGCGGCGTACGCCGGTGATGCCGACCAGCGGTGAAGTCCCCCACAGCCCTCCGGGCGTGGGAGGTTCCCCCTTCCCCATGTCGCAGTTCGACAAGGACGACGTCGAGGACCTCGGGCTGCTCAAGCTCGATGTGCTGGGCGTACGGATGCAGTCCGCGATGGCGCACGCCGTCGCCGAGATCGAACGGGCGACGGGCCACCGGCTCGATCTGGACGACCCGAAGCAGGTGGCGCCGGGCGACCCGGAGACGTATCGGCTGATCCGCTCGGCCGAGACGCTGGGCTGCTTCCAGATCGAGTCGCCGGGCCAGCGCGATCTCGTCGGCAGGCTGCAGCCCGCGACCTTCCACGATCTGGTCGTCGACATCTCGCTGTTCCGGCCGGGGCCGGTCGCCGCGGACATGGTGCGGCCGTTCATCGAGGCCCGGCACGGACGGGCGCCGGTCCGCTTCCCGCACCCCGATCTGGCCGGACCTCTGGGAGAGACCTACGGAGTGGTGGTCTTCCACGAGCAGATCATCGAGATGGTGAACATCATGACCGGCTGTGGCCGGGACGAGGCCGACCGGGTCCGGCGCGGGCTCTCCCATCCGGAGTCGCAGGGGGAGATCAAGGCGTGGTTCGCGCGGCAGGCGGAACGGAAGGGATATGCGGCCGAAGTGATCGCGCGGGCCTGGGAGATCATCGAGGCGTTCGGCTCGTACGGCTTCTGCAAGGCGCACGCGGTCGCCTTCGCCGTACCGACGTACCAGTCGGCGTGGCTGAAGGCGCACCACCCCGCGGCCTTCTACGCCGGGTTGCTCACGCACGACCCCGGGATGTACCCGAAGCGGCTGCTGCTGGCGGACGCGCGGCGGCGGGGGGTGCCGGTGCTGCCGCTGGATGTGAACCGGTCTGCGGTCGCTCACCGTATCGAACTGGCGTCCGGAGAGAAGGGGGAGAAAGGGGAGAAGAGGGAGAAGGGGGTGTGGGGTCTACGGCTGGCGTTCTCCGACATCCACGGCATCAGTGAGGCGGAGGCGGCACGGATCGAGGCCGGACAGCCCTACTCCTCGCTGCTGGACTTCTGGGAGCGGGCCCGTCCCGGGCGGCCGGTCGCGGAACGGCTCGCGCAGGTGGGCGCACTGGACGCGTTCGGCGCCAACCGGCGCGATCTGCAGCTGCACATCGCCGAACTGCACCGTACACAGCGCGGCCTGGCCTCCCACGGTGGCCAGCTGCCCCTGGGAGGCGGCCGCGGGACCGCGTCCGTCGGGCTGCCCGACCTCAACGAGGCCGAGCGGCTCAGCGCCGAACTGGGCATCCTCGGCATGGATGCGTCCCGCCATCTGATGGCGGACCACCATGTCTTCCTCGACGAACTCGGCGCGATCCCCGCGAAGCGCCTGCGCGATGTCGAACACGGGGCGACGGTGCTGGTCGCGGGAGCCAAGGCGGCCACCCAGACCCCGCCGATCCGCTCCGGCCGCCGGGTCATCTTCACCACCCTGGACGACGGAACGGGCCTGGTCGACCTGGCCTTCTTCGACGACAGCCACGAAGCGTGCGCCCACACCGTCTTCCACTCCTGGCTGCTGCTGGTCCGCGGCGTCGTCCAGCGCCGCGGCCCCCGCAGCCTCAGCGTGGTCGGCTCCGCCGCGTGGAACCTCGCGGACCTGATCGAGGTCCGGCGTACGGGCGGTCTGGACGCGGTGGCTCAGCGGCTGGCCGCGGCGGACGCGTCCACCGGCCCGGCCGCCGGTACCGCTCCGGTTGCCGGCCGCAGCATCCGCATGTCCACCGGCTACGAGATGAACGCCTGGGCGGATCTCCGGCCCGCGGGTGAGGGAACCGCTGCGGTGAGGAAGTTGTGGCACCAGAGTCCGGGGAGCGCGGGATGACGACAGAGGCATCGGTTCTGTACCTGCGGTTCCGCGGGCCGGACGGGGCGGCGCCGGACGCGGCCGCGTACGCGGGGCTGCTCGGGCTGCTCGGGGCGTTCACCCCGGTGGTGGAGGCGGTGGGGCCCGACGGTGCGCTCGCCGATGTGCGGGGCGCGCTGCGGTACTTCGGGCGGGATGCCGCCGGGCTCGCCGCCGTGATACGGGTACGGGCGCTCGCCCTGTACGGGGCCGACTGTGTGATCGGCGCCGGCCCGAACCCGCTGCTGGCCAGGATGGCGGCGCGGGATGCCGGGCCCGGCGCGACCCTGGTCGTGGGCGACGCGGTGGAGTTCCTCGCCGGGCGGCCGGTCGCCGCGCTGCACGGCGTAGGGCCCGCGACGGCCCGCGCCCTCTGCGGATACGGGCTCGACACCGTCGACCGGGTCGCCGCCGCGCCCCTCGCCGTACTGCAGCGGATCCTCGGCGCGCGCGCCGGGCGCGAGGTGTACGAGAAGGCCCACGGCCTCGACCGCACCCAGGTCGTCCCGAACGCCGCCGCACGCTCCGTCGCGGCCGAACGCACCTTCCCCCGCGACGAACTGGACCGCGACCGGCACCGTCGTGCTCTGCTCTCGCTCGCCGAGGAACTGGGCGCCCGGATGCGCGGTGATGGCCAGGTGTGCCGCTCGCTGACGCTCACCGTGCGCTACGCCGACCGCACCACGACCACCAGGTCGCGCGCCCTGACCGAGCCGACCGCGCACTCCGCGGCGCTCACCGGCGCCGCGTACCGGCTCCTCGACGCGCTCGGTCTGCAGCGCGCCCGGGTGCGCGCCCTCGCGCTCCGCGCCGAAGGGCTGATCCCCGCCGAGCGGGCCGCACATCAGCTCACCTTCGACCCTGCCGACGAGAAGGCCCGCCGCCTGGAGGCGGTGGCCGACCGGGCTCGCGCCAAGTACGGCCCGCGGGCGGTCATTCCTGGCTCGCTCGCCGCGTAGCCCCGTGCACAGTCCGCCGGGGAAGTCTTCCATGGGCTCATCGTGAGCCTTCCACGGGCCTTCAGAGGCTTGCCGACCCGATGCTGTGCCTGTGAGTAACCGAACAGACACGGATCTTGACGGTTCTTCAGTTTTTACCGACGCGTAACTTCCCAGCTTTAGTTACTCGCGCGTACGTTGACATGAGCACAGCCCTCTTCTTGTGGTCCGGGCCGCAGGGTGAATCCCCACATCCCCACATCAGCCTCGCAATTCCCTTGAGCCGCAAGGAGAACGCACGATGCTGTCCTTGAAGCGTGCCCTCAGACCGCTGACCGCCGCCCTGCTGGCGGTGGCGATCGGACTCGCTCCGGCCGCCACCGCCACCGCCACCGCCGCCGAGCCCAGCAGCGGATGGAACAACTACTCGTGCAAGCCGTCCGCCGCCCACCCCCGCCCCGTCGTCCTCGTCCACGGCACCTTCGGGAACTCCGTGGACAACTGGCTCGCCCTCGCGCCGTACCTCGTCAAGCGCGGCTACTGCGTCTTCTCGCTCGACTACGGCCAGCTGCCCGGCGTACCGCTCTTCCACGGCCTCGGCCCCATCGAGAAGTCGGCCGAGCAACTCGACGCGTACGTCGACAAAGTCCTGGCCGCGACCGGAGCCGCCGAGGCCGATCTGGTCGGCCACTCCCAGGGTGGCATGATGCCGCGCCACTACCTCAAGTTCCTGGGCGGCGCGGACAAGGTGAACGCCCTCATCGGCCTGGCGCCCGACAACCACGGCACCACGCTCAACGGGCTCACCGGCCTGCTCAAGTACTTCCCGGGCGCGGCGGACCTGCTCAGTTCGAAGACCCCGGGTCTCGCCGACCAGATGACCGGCTCCGCGTTCCTGACCAAGCTCAACGCGGGCGGGGACACGGTCCCCGGCGTCCGCTACACCGTCATCGCCACCAAGTACGACGAGGTCGTCACCCCGTACCGCTCCGGGTTCCTCGACGGACCGGACGTCCGCAACGTGACGCTCCAGGATCTGTGCGCCCTTGACCTCTCGGAGCACGTGGCGATCGGGCTGCTCGACCGGATCGCATTCCACGAGGTGGCCAACGCGCTGGACCCGGCGCACGCGCAGCCGACGACCTGCGCGTCCGTCTTCGAGTAAATCCTTTCCGCACCCCCCCGGCACCAACCCCGGTTGCCGCAAGCCATGTTGGGTTGTCGGCAACGGGTGCGCCGCGCCCGTTGGCTCTACCATGCATGTAACGGGGGAGGCGATTGATGGTGCTTTCGAGGAAGTCCTTTCACGCCCTGGCGGCAGTGGCAGCCCTGCTCCTGATGTCCGGTTGCGGACAGGAGCAGAACCACCGGCGTGAGTCCATGCCGAGTGCGCAACCCTCGCGTACCGCGGCGCCGTCCACTGCACCGACCGGTGCTGAGCCGCCGCACCACGGCGAGGGGACGACGGACGACCGTACGTCCGATGCGGGCGGCGCGGGCTCCGGTGGCACGGGCGATGCCGCCGGGGGCCGTGACGCCTACGGCGGTGACCCCGTGCCGCCCCCCGCTCCGCCGCCCACCGACGCGGGCCGGCCGCCCGCCCCCGGCACCGGGATCGACCCCGGCGGAGGCAGTGAGGGGGGTGACACAGGCGGAAGCGACGACGGCGGTACCGGCGACACTCCGACGTGTCCGCCTCCCGAGGAGTCGACCGACCCCTCCGATTCGGCCGAACCGCCTTCGCCCTCCCCGTCGGACGACGATCCGAGCAGCTCACCCGGTCCGGACGATCCGTCCTCGCCGCCCGGCGACTCCCCGACGCCGTGCCTGTCCGAGAGCGCGGACACGAAGGT
>NZ_JBSGZO010000385.1:0-8256 GCF_053611045.1 Streptomyces sp. NPDC054841
GTTGAACACCCTCAGCCTGGTACGGCCGGCATCGACCGGCTCCAGGTCGTAGCCGCCTTCCGGGACGGTCACGATGTTCTTGGACAGCTCCGTCCAGCGGATCCTGCGGGACGGCTCGAACTCACTGATCCGGAACTCACGGCCGGTCGTCATCCCGGCGTCCTTGACCCTGCTGCGGTAGACGGTGCCGACGGCCGTCGGGCCGTCCGTGGTCTTCCTCATCTCCAGCACTCTGGGGCTGAACTTCGGGTCGTTCTCGCCGTCGGCGAGGAAGGCGAAGACCTCCTCGACAGGCCGGTCGATCACGACCGTCGCCTCGAACTTTCCTGCCATGCCGGCTCCCTGTTCCTCGTTCGCTCTTCACACTTCGCTCACTCCGAAGCACTCAGGTACGCCCTCCAGCCTGCGGCGGAGCATCGGGATCCGGGCGGTCGGCCTGGTCCGGACGGGTGACTACGGAACCGGCCGCACCGGCAGCTCCTGCACGCTGTTGCCCACAAAGCTGGCGTGGCGCGGCAGTTCCGGCTCCGTGACGGCCAGGTCAAGCTCGGGGAAGCGGGTGAACAGCTGCTCCAGAGCTATGGTCGCCTCCATCCGGGCCAGCGGCGCACCGAGGCAGTAGTGCGGTCCGTGGCCGAGGGAGAGATGCCGCGAGGCGGAGTTCCGGGTCACGTCGAAGCGGTCCGCGTCGGTGCCGTGCGCGGCCTTGTCGCGTCCGGCGGCCGAGTATCCGGCCAGCACGGGCGTCCCCTTGGGGATCACGGTCCCGTCGAGAGTGAGATCCCGCGTCGGGTAGCGGAACGGGAAGTAGCTGACCGGGCTGTCCCAACGCAGGGTCTCCTCGACCACGTCCGCCCAGCTCGCCTCGGCCGACCGGACCAGGGCGAGCTGGTCACGGTGGGCGCACAGCGCACGGACGGCGTTGGTGATCAGGTTCAGCGTGGTCTCGTGCCCGGCGATGATCATCAGCAGCAGGGTGCCGATCAGCTCGTACTGGCTGAGCCGGTCGCCGTCCTCCTCGCGGGCGGCGATGAGCGCGCTGGTGAGATCGTCGCCGGGCTCCTTCATCCGGGCGGCCGCGACCGTGCCCAGCACCTCCACCAGCTCCTTGTTGGCGGCCATCACCTCCTGGGGGCCGATGTCGGTCGCGACGACCTGGTTGGACAGATGGTGCAGCCGGTCCTGGTACTCGGCGTCCACGCCGAGCAGTTCGCAGATGACGCCCATCGGCAGCGGCATGGCGAAGTGGCGGCGCAGATCGGCGGTGCCGCCGCCCTCGGCTGCCGCCCGCCCGAGGCCGTCCAGCAGCGAGGCGGTCACCGTCTCGATGCGCGGCCGGAGCTCTTCCACACGGCGCGCGGTGAACGCCTTGCTCACCAGGGACCGCAGCCGCCGGTGGTCGGCGCCGTCGGCCGTCGTCATGCCCTGCACGGTCGCGAAGGTCTTCAGCGGCCAGCCGTCGGCTATCGCGCCCTCGCGCAGCGCGGTGAAGTGCTCGGCTCCCTTGGCCACATCGGGGTGGGCGAGGAACTCCTTGAGCGCGTCGTGTCCGAGCACGGCCATGCCCGCCACTTCACCGGGGAGCACGACGGGGGCCACGGCGCCCCGGGCGAGCAGCCGTGCGTTGTCCGCGTGCGGGCAGCCGCCGGCCGGGTTCATCCGGTGCGCGTCCGTGGGTGAGGTGTTCAACGAGGCTCTCCTGTCTGTGGCGCGGTGTGCGGAGCGTGCGGTGCGTGCACTGACTGCCGTACGTGCGGTGCTTGCACTGCTTGCATTGCCTGCATAGCCTGCGGTGCTTGCGGTGTTCGTGAGGCGAGGGGCAGCTGAGGGTCGGTGAACCGGACCGGGAGCGCGGCAAGCCCCTTGCTCCAGGGGGAGGAGATCCAGGCCAGTTCCGACTCCGCGACGGCCAGCTCCAGGTCGGGCAGCCGGTGCCGGATGGTGTCCACCGCGGTACGGGTGATCAGCCGGGCCGGGTCCTGCGCCGGGCACGTGTGCGGTCCCGCCCCGAAGGCGAGATGGGAGCGGTTGCCGACGACCGGGCTGCCGTCGGGCGGCAGAACCGCGGGGTCGGCGTTGGCCGCGGCCAGTCCGAGGACCAGCATGTCGCCGGCCCGGATGTCCTGGCCGCCGAAGCTGAGATCCCGCGTCGCGTACCGGGCGGGGAAGTTCTGCGTCGGCGGGAAGCGCCACAGCACCAGGTCGAGCGCGTCGTCGACGGTGAGATGACCACCCGTCAGCGAGGACCGGAACGCGGGGTCGCAGAGCAGGATGCGCAGGGTCGTGGCGATCCAGTTCACGGTGGTCTGATTGCCCGCGACGAACATCACCACCAGGTTGTGCAGCACCTCCTCGTCGGTGAGACGTGCCGGGTGGTGCAGCAGCGCCGAGGTGACGTCGTTGCCGGGCCTGCGCCGCTTCTCCTCGATCAGCGCGAGCAGGATCGCGCCCATCCGCTTGCTCGCGTTGGCCGAGTCCGCGTTGGAGGCGGCCATCCCGGCGATGGCCTGGACGAGCTGTTGTCCTGTCCGGTCGTCCAGGCCGAGCAGCCCGGTGATGACCTGCATCGGGAGCTTGCGCGCGTAGTGCGGTACGAGGTCCGCCTCGCGGCGTTCGGCGAAAGAGGCGATCAGCTGCTCGGCCGCGGCCCGGACACTGCGGCGCAGCTCGTGTCCGTTGATCCCGGCGAGTGCGTCCGAGACGGCGGCCCGCATCCGGCGGTGCTGCTGGCCGTCGGCGAACAGCAGCGCGGGCCGCCAGCCGACCAGCGGCAGGATCGGCGAGTCCGCGGGCACCCGGCCCTCGCGCAGCAGGCCCCAGTGGCGCGGATCGTGTGAGAAGTCCTGCTCCTCGCGGGTGAGCCGGAGCAGCTCGCGGTGGCCGAGGACCAGCCAGGCCTCGATGCCGGGCGCAACGGTGACGGGGGCCACCGGGCCGTACCTGTCGCGGAGTTCCTCGTACAGAGCGGGCATCGCGTCGCCGCCGAGATGCGGCCCGTACAGCGCGGTGGCGGCCGGGCAACGGCCACCGCGGCCGGTGCCGGGGTGCCCGTGGGCCGGTGAGTGCGGCGAAGAGCCGTGCGGGGTGGTCATGAGGACTCCGTGGCGGCGTCGATGAGATGGCGTACGAGAGCGATCAGGGCCCGGACGGAGGAGGCGGCGTCGCGGGCGTCGCAGGCCACCAGCGGAGTGTTCGGAAGCAGATCGAGAGCCGTGCGGAGGTCGTCCTCGGCGTACTGGGGGCTGCCGGGGAACACATTGACGGCGACGGCGAACGGCAGATCGAGGTCCTCGAGATTCCCGAGGGCACCGAACGAGGCGGCCAGGTCACGGGTGTCGATCAGCGCGAGTGCGCCGAGCGCGCCCTTGGCCAGATCCCGCCAGGCGGGCAGGAAGCGCTGCTGGCCGGGCGTGCCGAACAGATACAGCACCAGTTCCCCGTCGATGGTGATCCGGCCGAAGTCGAGGGCCACGGTGGTGGTCGTCTTGGCGCGCTCGCCGCCGGTGTCGACCCGGGCGCCGGCCCGGGTCATCACCGCTTCGGTGAACAGCGGCGGGATCTCCGAGACGGTCCCGATGAGCGTGGTCTTCCCGACCCCCAGCGGGCCGACGACGAGGATCTTGGCCGCGCCCGCGACACTCGACGTGAGGTACTTGCCGGACGGCGTCTCCGCGGACGACGACGCCGGAGCGTCAGAGACGGCTTTCGAGGCCATGGAGGACCTTTCTCAGCATGGTCACATCGGCGCGTTCGGCCGGCGGAATGGGCGGACGGGCCAGGATCAGCCCCCAGTCGATGAGATCGGCGAGCAGCACCTGGACCACCGACGGCGGCTGGCCCAGGTGCGCGGCCACCTCGGCCACCGACAGCAGTCCCTGACAGTGCGTCAGGATCATCCGGTGCTCGGGCTGGAGGGACTCCGGTACGGCGACATCCGCGGCCATCACCAGGGTCTCCCAGGACAGCGGCACACCGCCGCTGCCCGCCCGGCCGCCGGTGATCACGTACGGACGTACCGCGCGCGTGGTGGTCCGTCCTTCCGAACGGTCCGTCATGAGGACGGGCTCACCGGATCCCGCGGCTGCGTGCTCAGATGCGCGCCGATCTTCGCCACGAGCAGCTGCATCTGCTGGGCGACCAGGCCCACATCGGCCTCGGTGTCGGTGGCGACGCCGAGATGGGCCCCGACGCCCGCGTGGGTGAACAGGACGAAGCCGTGCTCCGACTCCAGCATCAGCTGGCGCACTCCGGCGCCGCCGCCGAACAGCAGCGCGGCGGTGGACCGTCCGGTCATCGTCATCGCCGCGCACGCCGCGGAGAGCGATTCGGCCTCGGGGACACTGAGCCGGGCGACCGGCCCGGCGAGGTCCTCCGCCGAGGCGTGACCCAGCCGCAGACCGTCCTCGGAGACCACCACGGCGTGCCGGACCCCCGGGATCTCGGTCAGCGGGCGAAGCATCCACCCCAGGTCGGGCAGCCTCGTTATCGCTCCGGTCACTGCCGGCCTCCCTCGTGATCGGTCTCGTCGGGCATGGGGGTGTCCTCCAGGGCGGCGCGGCCCCGTCGTGATCCGGAGACCACGCTGGCGATCGACGCACGCGCGGCCTCCGGTGTCCAGGTGCTGTCGGCCGGGTCGGGCTGCGGTGTGTGCAGAGTCTGCTGTACGGCCGCGTCACGGGCACCGCGCCGGCTGCGGCGGCGGGGCAGGCCGCCCGGAGCGGGCTGCGGGCCCTCGTCGGCGCGCGGCGCGTCGGCGTACGGCGGCTCCTGCGGCCGCTCCGTCGCGCCCTGCGCCGGCTGCGGCGTCTCGTGCAGCGGTTTCGGCGGCGCCGCCGTGGCCGGGGAATGGCGCGGCGCCGCGAAGTGGGAGAGCGGCTCGGTGAGCAGCCGGTGCGGAACGAACGTGACGGCGCGGGTTCCGCCGTACGCCGACGCTCCCGTCAGCTCCACGTTGAAGCCCAGCTCGCGGGTCCAGCGGCCGACACAGGCAAGGCCGAGGCGCGGCACCGCGCCGAGCCGGGCCAGGTCCAGGTCGTCGCGGAGCCGAGACGTCGCCTGGTGCAGGACGTCGGGCGGCATTCCCAGGCCCGCGTCGTCGATCTCGACGACGGCGCCGGCCCCCACTTCCCGGATCGTGACGACGACGTTGGTGCTGGACGGGGAGAACACCGTCGCGTTCTCGAGGAGTTCGGCGATCGCGTGCATGAGACCCTCGACGGCGGGCGGCACCACATGGAGCGTCTGCCCGCCGTGCACCTCGACCCTGCCGAACTCCACGATGCGTGACTGGGCGCCGCGCACACAGTCGTAGAGCGACACGGGCCGGGTTTCGCGCCTGGCGGGCCAGATACCGCACATCACGAGCAGTGTCTGGGCCTTGCGGGTCATCTGCGCCGCCGCGTGGTCGGCCTTCATGACCTCGGCCATCAGGCCGGCGTCGTCGATGGAACGCTCGACCTGGTCCAGCACCTGCTGCTGCACCGTGGCCATCGCGTGCATGGTGCGGGCGACGGATTCGAAGGCGGACTGCACGGAGTCCCGCAGCGCCCGCTCCCTGCGGACCGCTTCGTCGGAGCCGAGTGCCGTGACCACGGCGGCCAGTGCCTGCGCGAACTCCTTTCCGGTGTCGGCTTCGGAGCCGACCGGCCCGGGTACGCCGTCCAGCCGCCGGCCGGTGCGGGTCCGTTCGGCGATGGCGGGAACCCGCACGTTCGCCAGATGCTCGATCTCGGCTCCGCGGGCGGCTGCCAGTCGCTGGTGCAGCTCACGTCCGCGGCGTTCGGCATTGCGCTCGCGCCGGAGCCACAGCGCCCAGCCGAGGAGCGACAGCGCGACGACTGCGCCGCCCGCGCACAGCAGTACGGTCATGACACGACGCTTCGGGATGACGCGACCACGGAGAGAGTGCCCCTTCCAGACCACACTGTGGCTCCCCTGGCGATCGGGAGCATCCAGATCCTACGATCAACCAGACGCTATCGAACGCCAGTTGTGCAACTCCCGTCACTTTCTGCCAACGCTGTCACAGAGACCGATGGCTACCGGTGCCGGGATGCTGCATAGTGTGGGTTCGGCCTCGCCTTCGCCCTGCGCGGGCGCGGGGGTCACGGCGAGCAAGGGTGCGGGGCCATGCGTTCGGAGCGTACGTCAGCCGCGCTGGCCGCCGTTCTGCTCGCCGTGCTCGCCTTGCTCGGCGTCCGGCCGGCCACCGCGACCGCGCTCGTCACCGGCCCGGCGCCCTCGGCGTCGCTGCCCGCACCGGCTGCCGGTGCCCCGTCGTCCCGTCACACCGACCGCCTCTCGCGCACCGACGGCGTACAGACCCGGCCCGACGGTCCACGGCGTACGACGGTCGGACACGTCCACGCCGGCAGTCAGTTCTCTCCCCTGCCGGGATCCGGCGCGCTGCCACCGCACCGTCCCCGGCCGCCCGTTGCGCTCCGCGGCGCGGACCGGGCCGTTCCCACGAGCGACTTCGTACGGCCGACGGCCCGTGCGGAGCTTCTGGGAGTGCGCGGACCTCCGGGGACGGCCGGTCACCGGTCCCGTCCCACATCACCGCCGGTACGTCCTCGCTGAGGGCGCCCGGCGCCCTCACGGAGGAAACCCATGACTCGCGCCACCGCGGTGCGGGCAGTTCTGGCTGCGCTCGTGCTGCTCGTATCCGTCTTCATCGCACTCACCCAGTCCCCCAGGCTCGGCCTGGATCTTCAGGGCGGCACCCGAATGGTGCTCCAGGCCCACGACTCCCAGGCCGCCGAGGCGGACCGCGACACCACCGAGCGCACCATGGAGGTGCTGCGGCAGCGCATCGACGCGCTCGGCGTCGCCGAACCGACACTGACCAGGTCGGGGGAGAACCGCATCGTCGTCGAACTGCCGGACGTCCAGGACCCGAGGAAGGCGGCGGAGGTGCTGGGCCGCACCGCCCAGTTGAGCTTCCACGCCGTCGAGGAACCGGCCCCCGAGGGCGCGGGCAGGCAGCGGGTGCTGCCCGACGAGCAGGGGCGGCCCGTGCATCTCGGCGCGGCGGAGCTGTCGGGCGCGGGCGTGCAGGACGCCGTGGCGCAGTTCGACGCCCAGCGGGGAGCGGGCTGGTACGTCGCCGTCGAGTTCCGCTCGGGCGAGGCCCGCGACTGGGCGCCGCTGACCGGGCAGGCGGCGTGCCATCCGGTCCAGGACGACCGCCGCCGGGTGGCGATCGTCCTGGACGACCAGGTGATCTCCTCACCGCAGGTGGATCCCTCGGTGGCCTGCGGGTCGGGCATCGCCTCCGGTTCCACGCAGATCACCGGCTCGTTCAGCGCCGACGAGGCCAGGGAACTCGCCCTGCTGATCAAGGGCGGGGCACTGCCCGTACCCGTCGAGACCGTCGAACAGCGGACCGTCGGGCCCACGCTCGGCGCCGCCGCGATCAGCGCGAGCGCGCAGGCCGCGGTGATCGGAGCGGTACTCACGGCGCTCTTCGTCACGGCCGTCTACCGGCTCTTCGGCGCCCTGGCCGCCGTCGCCCTCGTCGCGTACGCGGTGATCTCGTACGCCGCGCTCGTGGCGCTCGGCGTCACCCTGACCCTGCCGGGGCTGGCCGGTTTCGTCCTGGCGATCGGCATGGCCGTCGCCGTGATCGTCCAACTGGTCTATCTGGCGTCGCGCTTCCGCTGGACGTTCGCGGTGGGGTGCGTCATCGCCCTGGTGCACGACGTCACCATCCTGATCGGCGCGTTCGCCTGGCTCGGCCGGTCCGTGGACGGCATCTTCCTGGCGGCCCTGCTGACCGTCATCGGATACTCCGTCAACGACTCGCTGGTGGTGTTCGACCGGGTCCGGGAGCTGTGGGGCAAGAACCGCGGCACTCCGCTGCCGGCGCTCGCGGACACGGCCGTCCTCCAGACGGTGCCACGGACGGTCAACACCGGGATGGGCGCCCTGTTCATCCTCTGTGCCCTGGCCGTCCTCGGCGGCGACTCCCTCGCCGACTTCGCCCTGGCGCTGCTCATCGGGGTCTGCGTGGGCACATATTCGTCGGTCCTCACGGCCGTGCCGGCGGCTCTCGTCCTCGAAGGCCGGTGGGGCGCCCCGGCGGCGACAGCAGGCGGGCGCGGTCGTCGGCCGGTGACGCGCCGGGACCCCAGGGGGTGTCCGGCGGATCAGGCTGGATCAGCGAGCGGCGTCATGCGGCTTCGGATCCAAGGCGGAGGAGGAAAAAAACGCGGAGCGTCGGTGACCGACGACAACGCAGGAGACGGAGTCGCAGGG
>NZ_JBSGZO010000386.1:0-8249 GCF_053611045.1 Streptomyces sp. NPDC054841
ACGCGCGGCAGCGGCTGGAACAGGAGTGCAAAGCGAAAGTGCCTGCTGCCCTGCCATGCCGCTGGGCCGGGACGCCTCCGGGCCGACGGTCGGTGACCGTCGGCCCGGAGTGTCGTTCAGGCTCAGTACCTGCGCTGACCTGCGCTGACCTGCGCTTACAGCACCGGCAGGTTCTTCCGCAGCTCGAAGGCCGTGACCTCGGAGCGGTACTCCTCCCACTCCTGCTTCTTGTTGCGCAGGAAGAAGTCGAAGACATGCTCCCCGAGCGTCTCGGCGACCAGCTCGCTGCGCTCCATCAGCGTGATCGCCTCGCCCAGGTTCTGCGGCAGCGGCTCGATGCCCATCGCGCGGCGCTCGGCGTCCGACAGCGCCCAGACGTCGTCGTCGGCGCCGGCCGGGAGTTCGTAGCCCTCCTCGATGCCCTTGAGGCCCGCGGCGAGCAGGACCGCGTAGGTCAGGTAAGGGTTGGCGCCGGAGTCGATGGAGCGGACCTCGACGCGGGCGGAGCCGGTCTTGCCGGGCTTGTACATCGGGACGCGGATCAGGGCCGAGCGGTTGTTGTGGCCCCAGCAGATGTACGAGGGGGCCTCGCCGCCGGAGCCCGCGGTGCGGGCCGAGCCGCCCCAGATGCGCTTGTACGAGTTGACCCACTGGTTCGTGACGGCCGAGATCTCCGCGGCGTGCTTGAGCAGGCCGGCGATGAAGGAACGTCCCACCTTGGAGAGCTGGTACTCGGCGCCCGACTCGTAGAACGCGTTCCGGTCGCCCTCGAAGAGGGAGAGGTGGGTGTGCATACCGGAGCCGGGGTGCTCGGAGAACGGCTTCGGCATGAAGGTGGCCTGGACACCCTGCTCCAGCGCGACCTGCTTCATGACCAGGCGGAACGTCATGATGTTGTCGGCGGTCGACAGCGCGTCCGCGTACCGGAGGTCGATCTCCTGCTGGCCGGGCGCGCCCTCGTGGTGGCTGAACTCCACGGAGATGCCCATGGATTCCAGCATCGTGATGGCCTGGCGGCGGAAGTCCATCCCGACGTTCTGCGGCGTGTGGTCGAAGTAGCCGGAGTTGTCCGCGGGGGTGGGGCGGGTGCCGTCGAGGGGCTTGTCCTTCAGCAGGAAGAACTCGATCTCGGGGTGGGTGTAGAAGGTGAAGCCCAGGTCCGAGGTCTTGGCCAGGATCCGCTTCAGCACGAAACGCGGGTCGGCGAAGGACGGGGAGCCGTCGGGCATGAGGATGTCGCAGAACATCCGGGCCGTGCCGGGGGCCTCCGCGCGCCAGGGCAGGATCTGGAAGGTGCCCGGGTCCGGCTTGGCGATCATGTCGGACTCGTAGACCCTCGCGAAACCCTCGATCGCGGAGCCGTCGAAGCCGATGCCCTCGTCGAAGGCCTGCTCCAGCTCGGCGGGTGCCACGGCGACCGATTTCAGGAAACCGAGCACGTCGGTGAACCACAGGCGTACGAACCGGATGTCGCGCTCCTCGAGCGTGCGGAGCACGAATTCCTGCTGCTTGTCCATGAGCCACATCCTTGCAGTTCAGACGGCCTGTGCACCACCGCCAGGGCGTAGAAGGAATCTTCAGTATCACGACCCGGGGTTTCGCCCAGATTACGCACCCCGTATGACATGCGGCACGCTCCCGCCACTACCATCTCCGCCCATGGGGGGCCTGCGGCACTACCGCATCGCGCGCACCGCGCGTCCCATGGCGCTCGCGAGCGCCGTGGCGACGCTCCTCGCCGCGCTCTTCATCTGCCTGGGCCAGGCGGGCACCGGCGCGGCCACGGGTACCGCCGAGGGAGCGCACGGCGCCGGCACCGGCGCCCACCGGGTGCTCACACCGGCGTCCACCACCCCGTCCGACGCCGAGTACAGCTGTCCCTACGACCGGGGCGACTGCGGCCTCTTCCGGCATCTCAGCCCCGCCGTGCTCACCGCCCCGCCCCTGGACGGCCCCCTCGACAGTGCCGGACTGCCGCCCGGCCCCGCCCGGGCACACCAAGCCGCCCGGGTGCCGCGCACCGGAGCCCTTCCCCGGGCTCCGGATCTCCACGTCCTTCAAGTGCTGCGGACATAACAGGACCGCTTTCCGCCGAATCCGCCCCCAGGGCGGGCTGTCCCTGTTCCCAGACGCACCTGACGCAGAAGAAGGACGAAGAAATATGGCTACCAGGACGAACGACCGCCGGGCCCGTATAGAGGAGATGCGCCGGGCCGAGCAGGCCCGCGAGCGCCGCAACCGCATCATCACGATCTCGGTCAGCGGCCTCGTGGTCGCGGCTCTCGTCGGTTTCGGTACGTACGCACTGAACAAGGAGGGCGAGAAGAAGGAGCAGGTGGAGGCCGCCGCCAAGGCGCCGATCAAGGACGAGAAGTCCTGGGACGCGAAGAAGCTCGGCCGCAATCACGTCAAGACGACGGTGACGTACCCGATGAAGCCGCCGGTCGGCGGTGACCACCACCAGGCGTGGATGAACTGCGACGGCAACGTCTACGACAAGGCGATCCCCGATGTGAACGCCGTGCACTCGCTCGAGCACGGAGCGGTGTGGGTGACGTACAACGACAAGGCCCCGGCCGCCGACGTGAAGACGCTGAAGGACAAGGTCGGCAAGACCCCGTACTCGCTGATGAGCCCGGTGAAGGACCAGTCCGGGCCGATCATGCTCAGCGCCTGGGGCAAGCAGGTCACGGTGAACGGCGCGGACGACCCGCGGGTGGACCAGTTCTTCACCAAGTACGTGCAGGGTGCGCAGACGCCCGAGCCGGGTGCCGCGTGCACGGGCGGGCTGAGCGCATGACCCCGAAGCCGACCGGGACGCACTGGGCCGCGATCACGGCCGTCGTGCTGGCACTGCTGTTCGCGGGCGCGGCCACGGTCGCGTCCGCGGGCGGGGACGGTGCCACGGACGGCGGCAAGGAGACGGCGACGGCCCCCGGGGCGGACTCCCCGGAGGCCGGCTTCGCCCGCGACATGGCGGTCCATCATCAGCAGGCGGTGGAGATGTCCTTCATCGTCCGGGACCGTACGCAGGACGAGGAAGTGCGCAGACTCGCGTACGACATCGCCAACACGCAGGCCAACCAGCGGGGCATGCTGCTCGGCTGGCTGGATCTGTGGGGGCTGCCGAAGGTCTCGGCCGGAACCGGGCCGATGGCCTGGATGAAGTCCGCCGAGGGTGGTCACGGGGGGCACGGCGGCCATGACGGGCATGGCGGGCACGAGGTCCGGGACGGCTCGCTGATGCCCGGGATGGCCACCAGGACCGAGCTGGCGCAGCTGGCCGAGGCGAGCGGCAGGCAGGCGGAGATCCTCTATCTGCAGCTGATGACCGACCACCACAAGGGCGGCGTCGCGATGGCCAAGGGCTGCGCCGACCTGTGCACGGTGGACACGGAGAAGAACCTCGCCCAGGGCATGGTCGACGCCCAGCAGTCCGAGCTGGACCTGATGGCCGACCTGCTGAAGAAACGCGGCGCCGCGCCCCGGAGCTGAAGCCGGACCGGTGCGGAGCCGGCACAGCCGGCACAGCCGGCACAGCTGGCACAGCTGGACGGCAGCACTCCGGTCCGGGCCGCACCGGTCCAGGCCGGCCCGGACCGGGACTGGCCCGGACCGGTACCGGTACCGGTTCAGCCTCCGCCCGCCCCGGCGCGCCACAGCACCCGGGGCGGGCGGACCGCCGCACACAGCGGCAGTCCGTGGCCGTCGGTCAGCCCGAGCGTCGCCTCGGCCGCACCCGCCGCCACCAGCTCCGCCGGAATGTCCGCGAAGAACAGCTTCGCCCGCCGGAACATCGTGAAGGTGCCTCCCGCCGGCAGTTCGCCCCAGGTCAGATAGAGGAACCGCTCGCCGCGTCGCCCCTGTACACAGGGCCCGCGGAAGTCGGTCGTTCCGTCGGGCGCCTCGACGATGTCGGCGGTAATGTCGAATACGGCTTCCTCGGCGTCCGCCGGGACCAGCTGATCGGGTTCCCTGCCCCGCTGCGTACCTACGTGCACGTCGGAGAAGTCTCCGCAGTCGCGGCCGGGCAGGTCCCGGCCCGTGATGCGCAAGAGCAGCCGGGCCATCGGAAGGCTCCTTCCCACCCGTTCGGCGGAACCGGGTGACATCGGTGGCATCGGGTGGTACTGGGCAGCATTGGGTGGTACTGGGCGACATCGGGCGAGATCGGGTCGCGTGGGCCGCACCCAGGAGGTACGAACCCAGGAGGTACGAACTCCATGACCATCGCCAAGGACATCATGCATCGCGGGGCCCAGTGGATCCCGTCGCACGAGACGCTCGACCGCGCCGCGCAGCTGATGCGCGAACTGAATGTGGGTGCACTGCCCATCGCCGATGCCGATGAACGGCTCTGCGGCATCCTGACCGACCGTGACATCGTCGTGGGCTGTGTGGCCATGGGCCATGACCCCTCGAAGATCACCGCGGGCGACATGGCCAAGGGCACCCCGCGCTGGATCGACGCGGAAGCGGATGTGGACGAGGTGCTGCACGAGATGCAGGACCACCAGATCCGCCGGCTGCCGGTGATCGAGAACAAACGCCTCGTGGGAATGATCAGCGAGGCCGATCTGGCCCAGCACCTGTCGGAGGACCAGATCGCGTCGTGGGTCGAGCAGGTGTATGCACGGGGTTGACCCGCTCCTCCCCCGGCATCAGGACCGCCCGGGCCACCGCGTCCGGGCGGTCCAGCATGATCAGGTGGCTCGACGGTTCGACGACCTCGAAGCGGGCGTCCCCGAGCCGCCGGGCCAGCGCGCGCTGCCGCTCCAGCATGCGCAGCGCGAACCGCCCACCGCCGCCGTTGTATGCGGCGAGTACGGTCACCGGAACCCCGTCCGGGAGCGGGAATCGCTCGCGCAGGGCGAGCAGTTCGGCGGCGACCGCCTTGTAGTGGGTGTTCTCCAGCAGGGCTCCCTGCATCACGCGTGCGGTGCCGTAGCAGCGGCGTACGAGCGCGGCGGGGGCCGGGTCGCCGCCGCTCGTACGGGAGAGCCGGACCATGGCGCGCCGGGTGAGGGGGCCGAGCGCGGCGGGCGCGCCCACGGCGGTCAGTGCCGTGCCGACGCCGCGCGCCACGGCCGTACGGACCGCGGGGGCGGCGGGCACCCGCGCATGCTCCTCGACGCTGGAGTCGACCAGCACGATGCCGGCCGCACGGGCGGGGTGGAGGCGGGCGAACGCCTCCGCGTGGAAGCCCGCGATGGAGTGGCCGACGACGGTGGCGGGCCCTTCGCAGCCGACCGCGTCGAGGATCGCGGCGATGCGGTGGGCCTCGCCCGCGGCGGACGGGGGTACGGCGGCCGGTCCGCTCAGCCCGTGTCCCGGCCGGTCGAAGCGGACGACGGTGCGGTGCGGCGCGAGCAGGGGGACGACGGGGTCCCAGTCGAACCAGCTCATCCCGAGGCCCGCGCTCAGCACGCAGACGGGGCCGCTGCCTTCGACGACGACGTGATGGGGTACCCCACCGATCTGTATGAAACCGCCCGACCTTGCTCCCTGCGTCATATGCCCCGCCCCTCCCGTGCCACCGAATACGCCAGTACCGCCAGCCACCCTGCCACCAGCAGTACTTGGAGCCGTTGACCGGCCCCCAGCAACCAGGCGCCGCGGGCCGTCTCGAGCGCGGCGACGGCGGCCAGGGTCCAGACGGTGGCGGCGAGTTCGAGGGCGACGAGCACCGGACCGGTCCTGGCGAGCGGCGCCCACCAGCGGTAGCGGCGGGCGGCGACGGTGAGCGCCACGATCCCGGTGACCGCGCCCAGGACCGCGAGGCTGCTGCTCCAGGCGTGGGCCGTGTGGGTGGCCGGCACGAGTCCGGCCTCCTCGCGGGCGGCACACTCGGGATCCGCCGTCGCGGCGCAGCTCAGCGGCAGCCGCGAGTCGGTGGCGGTCGCGGCGCCGAAGAGCAGCAGCCCGGCCCAGCCGACGACCGCCCAGGGGCGTTGCGGCAGCCACAGCAGGGCACAGCACGCTCCGGCGAGGACGAGCAGTCCGGCGGCCAGGTCGGTGGCACGGAACAGTCCGCCGAAGGGCTGGTCGGCGGCGGCGAGTTCACTGACGTACGCCTGGACGGGGTCGAGACCGGTGGGGAGGACCAGTTCGAGTACCCAGGCGGTGTACGCGGCGGAACCCAGCGCGATCAGCAATGCGACAACTTTGGGCATACCGATCGTTCCAGGCATCGGTGACTATGTTATGACGTGTCGTGACGAATCCGTCCGAAAACAATACCCGGCGGGGGTAGTCTGCCCGTATGACGACCGACGGAGGGCCATGGACGGGCAGTTCCTCATAGGAAGCGGGTCCGCATACGCGGCGGGTCCGCCCGGACCGGCGGCGCGGGCCTCGGCAGGCCGCGGCCGCCGCTGCCCGTAGGCCCGAATCCACCACCCCGCCGGACCGTCCCCGCCGCCCTGCCGGTGCTGCGGATGCAGGAGCGCGTCCGGCCGTCCCGTCCTGCCCGGACGGCGGTGGCAGACGCACGCCATCCCACGCTCTCCTCCTCATCCACAGCGAGGTGCACATAGTCATGCGCATGGAGCACACCCGTCAGACCTCTCACACCCGCCGCGCCCTGCTCGGTGCCGGGATCGCCGCCGCAGGATCCGGACTCCTGGCCGCCTGTTCGGGCAGCGGACCGGACAACGGCGGCCCCCAGGGGGCCCCGGGCGCCAAGCCGGAGAGAAACGGCTCGCCGGACGGCGAGAAGGCCGACCCCTCGGACACGTCGCGCGACGGGGGACGGATCCATGGCCGCACCTTCACCGCCACCCCGACCACGGTCGAGCTGGGCGGCGGGCGCACCGTCAGGTCCTGGACGTACGACGGCGAACTGCCGGGCCGGGTGGTCCGGATCACCGCGGGCGACACTCTGGCGCTCACCCTCGCCAACCATCTGCCGGAGCCGACCACGGTGCACTGGCACGGCATCGCCCTGAGCAACGACATGGACGGCGTGCCGGACGTCACGCAGCCGCCCATCAAGCCGGGCGGGACGCACGACTACCGCTTCGAGGTGCCGCACCCCGGGACGTACTGGTTCCATCCCCACATGGGCGTGCAGATCGACCGCGGGATGTACTCGCCGCTGATCGTGGACGACCCGCGGGAGCCGCTCTCGTACGACCACGAGTGGATCGTCATCCTGGACGACTGGATCGACGGGGTGGGCGGCTCCACCCCGGACGATGTCCTCGCCCAGCTCCGCAAGGGCAGGCCGGCCATGGGCCACGGCGCCGGGCAGGACGGCCACGAGCAGGACGGCCATGAGCGGGCACCCTCCGGGCCGGTGGGAGCCGGTGGCGGCGGGGTGGCGGACGGGAAGGCCCCCTCACCGTCGCCGTACCGCGGGAAGGGCCCACGACGGCTGATGACGGGCGCCACGAGCAAGCTGCTCGGCGGCCATGCGGGCGATGTCGCCTACCCGCACTATCTGATCAACGGACGCACGGCAGACGATCCCACACAGTTCAGGGCCAAGCCCGGCGACCGGATCCGGTTGCGCATCATCAACGCCGGCGGTGAATCGGCCTTCCGGGTGGCGCTCGGCGGCCACGAGCTGACGGTCACCCACACCGACGGCTATCCGGTCCGGCACCACAGGACCGACGCGCTGCTCATCGGCATGGCCGAGCGGTACGACGTGATGGTCACCGCGAAGGACGGGGTCTTTCCGCTCACCGCGCTCGCCGAGGGCAAGAGAGGCTCGGCGATGGCCGTCCTGCGCACGGGAAGCGGGCCGGCCCCCGAACCGTCCACGCGCCCTGCGGAGCTGGACCGGAAGATCCTGACGTCGGCCGCCCGCCTCCGGCCGGACGAGTCCGTGGCCCTGTCCCGGCGCCGGCCCGACCGCCTCCTCAAGCTCAAGCTGACCGGCGGCATGAAGAACTACGACTGGGGCATCGACCACAAGCCCTACGACCCGGACACGCTCCACAGGGTCGAACACGGCGAGCGGGTCCGACTGGTGATCATCAACGCCACGGACATGTGGCATCCCGTACATCTGCACGGCCACACCTACGCCCTGAACGGCGTCAACGGACGTGGTGCCCGCAAGGACACGGCGATCCTGCTGCCGCACCACAAGCTGGTGGCGGACTTCGACGCGGACAATCCGGGCCTGTGGATGCTGCACTGCCACAACATCTACCACTCGGAGTCCGGGATGATGACGACGCTCGCGTACGAGGAGTAGGGCACGCCCCGACCGTTCCGGGGAGGGGCCGAGGCCCCTCCCC
>NZ_JBSGZO010000387.1:0-8247 GCF_053611045.1 Streptomyces sp. NPDC054841
GCTCGGGACCGGGGCACGCTGCGGGATTCCCGCCTCCCCCTTCGGACGGAGCCCCGAGAAGGCCGTGCGCTCCGGTCAGAGGCCGTGCGCTCCGGTCAGACGTGCGCTCCGGTCAGAGGCCGTGCGCTCCGGTCAGCCGTCCCACCGGCGGGCGCGTGGGCACTCCGTGTACGCCAAACGGGTGAGGGACAACCGCTGACGTGCGGTTGTGCCTCACCCGCTTGCGAGTGCGCCCGTACGGCTCGCAGCCGCGCCCGTACGGCGAAGATTCAGATGGGCTCAGTGGCCCTGCTCGTCGCGGCGGCGCTGCCACCGCTGCTCGATCCGGTCCATCATCGACCGGCGCTGCCTGGGCTGTCGGCCTGTGGCCTGGGCCCCGGGGCCGCCCTGCTCACCCGGCTTGGGCGCTTTGCGCCAGCCGGTGACCGCGAGGACCGCGCAGCCGAGCATGACGAGGAAACCCACCACGCTGAGCCAGATCTGCACGGTGACCATTCCGGCCATGAGGAGCGCGATACCCACCAGGAAGCCGACGACCGCCTGGTAGACCCGTCGCCGGGTGTACGTACGCAGCCCGCTTCCCTCAAGCGCTGTCGCGAACTTGGGATCTTCGGCGTACAGCGCTCGCTCCATCTGCTCGAGCATTCGCTGCTCGTGCTCCGAGAGCGGCACGGAGTCCTCCTAGTCGTCGGTCGCTGGGGGCGACCGGTACGCGGCCCTTTCAGGATAGGCAGGGAATCGCCCCCGTGAAACCCGCCCAATGCCCAATCGCCTTCGGGGCCGCCATGCCGGATCGACTGCTGAGGCCTTGATTCCCCAACCGCCTCTCCGTCATGCCGGATGGTGTCCCCCGATCATACGGGGCGAACGTCCCGATCGGGTGGCCTGTGGCGTACTCCATCTGCAGCTGCGTCCCTGATCAGCGGCTGGCAGCGACGGGGCGGCGACAGGTCAGCCGTGCTTCTCGCCCAGAACGTGGAGCTGGGTCGCGACCGAGTGGAACGCGGGCAGCTCGGCGGCCGCCTCCTCCAGCTTGAGCAAGGCGTCCAGGGCGCCCGGCTCGGTGTCCACGAGGACGCCGGGAACCAGGTCGGCGAAGACCCTGACGCCGTGTACGGAACCGACCTCCAGGCCTGCCCCGGCGACCAGCTCGGTGAGCTGCTCGGCGGTGAACCGGCGCGGCACCGGGTCGCCCTGGCCCCAGCGTCCCGCCGGGTCGCTGAGCGCGTGGCGGGCTTCGGTGAAGTGCCCGGCCAGGGCCCGGGCGAGGACGGCACCGCCGAGCCCGGCCGCAAGCAGGCTGAGCGATCCGCCGGGACGCAGCGCCTCCACCGTGTTCCGCACGCCTTCGGCGGGGTCGTCGACGTACTCCAGCACGCCGTGGCACAGGACCGTGTCGAAGCCCTCGCGCTCGACCACGTCGAACAGCCCGTGGACATCACCCTGAACGCCGCGCACGCGGTCGGCGACCCCGGCCTCGGCGGCGCGTCGCTCCAGCGCGAACAGCGCGTTGGGGCTGGGGTCGACGACGGTGACACGGTGGCCGAGCCGGGCGGCGGGCACCGCGAAGTTGCCGGACCCGCCGCCGGTGTCGAGCACGTCCAGGGCGTCCCTCCCGGTCGCCTTGACCCGGCGGTCCAGGGCGTCCGTGAGGACGTCCCAGACCACGGCGGTACGAAGGGAGGCGCGGGGGCGCAGCTGGTCCGACACGGCAGTTGACTCCTCGGCGCGGTGCCGCCCCGGCTGACGGGGCGTGAACGATGCAGGCTCGCTCCACCCTATTGCCTCAAACGGGCGTCCCCGTCATCCCGCGGCGTCTCCCTTCCCCGGCTGCTCGGGCCGGGGCTGCGGCAGCACCGGCTGGAGCACCAACAGCCGCTCGACCAGGCGCACGAACATGGCCACGTCGCGCAGCAGATCGTCGGCGTCACGGGCGCTGGCCGCGCCCTGGATACCCGCCTCCGCGCGCGCCCTGCGCCGGGCGCCGGAGGCGAACAGCGCACTCCACTCGGTGAGCTCCGGGGCTATCTCGGGGAGCACCTCCCAGGCGGACCGTATCCGCGTCCGGCGGCGCGGGCCGGTCTCGGGCCGGCCACGGGCGGCGAGCACGGCCGCGGCGGTGCGCAGCGCGGCGAGATGGGCGGTGGCGTACCGCTCGTTGGGCGTGTCCAGGGTGGCGGCCTCGTCGAGGCCCGCCCGCGCCTGGCCGAGCAGATCGAGTGCTGCGGGCGGCGCCGAGGAGCGCCGCAGCACGGGGTGGACATCGCTCGCGGGACCGGTCAGTGAGGGGGCAGGGCCGCCTGTGCGGAGCCGGCGTGCGGCAGCGGCGTAGGAGCTGGCCATGACGAACCTCCTGTCGTCGTGTGACGGCACTGTGGCCGTATGTGTCCATCGTGGATGCCACCACTGACAATCGGTTCTGACCTGGTCTTTCTCCCTGTGGAGGTGCTGCGGTCGGGTGCGGGCTAAGGTGATTCGTGGAGTACGCGCGAACCTTCGGAGCGGTCATGCGCGGAGATCGCAGTGACTCGCCCGACAGTGCGCAGGCCCTGCTGGTCACACTCGGGCGTCTTGTGGATCAGGCCCTGGAACGGATCAAGGTCCAGCGGGCGCGGGTCGAGCTGGCCATGGCCCTGCAGCGCCATATGCTCCCGCCCGAGCTCCCGCAGCTGCCACTGCTGCGCATCGCGGGCCGCTACGCGCCCTCTCGGGACGGGCTCGACGTGGGCGGGGACTGGTACGACGCGTTCGTGATGGCGGACGGCTCGATCGCGGTCGCGATCGGCGATGTGCAGGGCCATGACGTGGAGGCCGTCGCGTTCATGGGGCAGGTCCGCACCAGCCTGCGGGCCCTCGCCGGGGCGACGAGCGATCCGGGAGAGGTGCTGAGCCGCGCCAACGACCTGCTGCTCTCGATGGGTTTCGGCCTGTTCGCGACCTGCTGCTTCCTGCGCTTCGACCCGGTCAGCGACCGTCTCGCGATCGCCCGCGCCGGCCATGTCCCGATGGTGTGGGCCACGGTCAACGGCCGTGCGGGCATCGCGCTCGACAACGGCGGCCCGCCCCTCGGCATCGTGCCGGACGAGAAGTACCCGGTGACCCGGCGGCGGCTGAAGGAGGCCGGGGTGCTCGTCCTGCTGACCGACGGGGTCGTGGAAGGGCCGTCGTACCCGATCGAGGAGGGTCTGGCGGAGGTGGCCCGGCTGGTGAACGCCCGGATCGGCGACCACGATCCCGACGTGCTGGCCTCCGCCGTCATCAAGGTGGCCGAACTGACCGGGCACAGCGACGATGCCGCCGTCCTGGTCGCCCGGTACGACGGTCCTCCCCATCCGCAGGAGCAGTACGCGGACGATCCCTGGTGACCGCTGTGCGCCACCTGAGTCGCCGCGGGCCCGTCGGCGGCGCAGACTGCTGGAGTGCGCAACGAGGAGATCCGGGGTTACGGCTCCGCGGCGCTGCGGATCCTCGCTGTGGCCGCCGCCTACTACGTCTCCGCACGGCTGGGGCTTCTCCAGCAGCTGGTGCGCGGCCAGGTCACGCCGCTCTGGCCGCCGACGGGCGTGGCCCTGGCCGGCCTGCTGTTCTTCGGCCTGCGGTGCTGGCCGGGCATCGCGCTCGGCGCCTTCCTGGTCAATGTGTCGATCGGCCCGTCGACGGCGGCCGTGCTGGGCATCGCCGCCGGGAACACCCTGGCGCCGGTGTGCGCATATCTGCTGCTGCGCCGTGCGGGCTTCCGCGAGGACCTGGACCGGCTGCGGGACGGACTGGTGCTGGTCTTCCTCGGTGCACTGGGCGGAATGCTGATCAGTGCGACCGTGGGCAGCGGCGTGCTCCTGCTCGCCGGGGCTCTGGAGCCGTCCAATTTCTGGCCGGCCTGGTCGGTGTGGTGGACGGGGGACGCGATGGGTGTCCTGGTGGTCACCCCGTTCCTGCTCGTGCTCCGCAGGGCCCGATGGCCCCGGGACGTCCCTCTCCGCCGCTGGGCCGAGGCGGCGGCGCTGACGCTGTGCACGCTCGTCGCCACTCTCCTGGCGACCAGAACCGCCAACTCGTCCCTGCTCTTCCTGGTCTTCCCGGTCCTGATCTGGGCGGCGTTCCGGTTCCAGCTGGCCGGGGCGGCGCCGTGCGCGCTGGCGGTGTCGACGCTCACGATCACCGCCGCGGCCCGTGAGGTGGGCCCGTTCGCGGGTCAGGACCTGTTCTCCAACATGGTCACGCTGCAGGCCTTCAACGGCGCCACGGCACTGACGGCACTGCTCCTCGCGGCCGTGATCACCGAGCGGAACGAGACCCACGAGGAGATCAAACGCGTGTGCGCACGGCTCGCCGAGATGGTGGCGGGCATCGAGCCGGACCAGCGCTGACGGACCGGATTTTGCTTCGGTCACGGGTCCCGGGTAACTTTTGCACTGACCAGTCAGTTCAAAAGGGGAGGCTGCGTGGACAGCCCGCACGGGGCGGCGGTCGGCGCCGAGGACTTCGGACTCAGGGGCCCGCGAGGCTGGGCGTTTCGCGGGGTGAGCGTCCAGGCCGGGCCCGGCTCGCTCATCGCGATCGAGGGCCCGTCCGGCTCGGGCCGCACCTGCCTGCTACTCGCGCTCACCGGCCGGATGAAGCCCGCCGAGGGCCACGCGGAGGTCGGCGGGCTGCGGCTGCCGCGCAAGATGGCGGCCGTACGCCGTATCGCCGCGCTCGGCCCGGTGCCGGGCGTCAGCGAGCTCGACCCGGCGTTGACCGTCGACGAGCACCTGCGTGAGCGTGCACTGCTGCAGCGGCGGTTCGACGGCTCGCTCCGCGCGCTGCTCAGGCCGCGGGCGGAGCCGTCCGCGGCCGCGCGGAGCCGGATCGAGGCGGCGCTGGACGCTGCGGGCCTCGACCTGGACGCCCTGCCGAAGGCGGGGCGCACGGCCGTACGGGATCTGGAACGGCTGGAGGCGCTCCGCCTCTCCGTGGCCCTCGCGCTGATCGGCCGGCCCCGGCTGCTGGCCCTCGACGACACCGATCTGAAGCTCTCCGACGCGGACCGGACGGAGGCATGGGAGCTCCTCCGCGGCGTCGCGGCGAACGGTACGACGGTGCTGGCCGTGTGCAGCGACGCCCCGCGGGACGCGGTCGTGATCCGTACGGGTGCGAACACGGCCGAGGCATCCGGTACCCCCGCGAAGCCCGGGCCCACCGTGAAGCCCGCGACGCCCGAGACCGAAAAGCCCCCGGAGCCCACGGAGCCCGCGGCCGAGAAGCCCGCGGACCCTGCTGAGTCCGCAGAACCCGCAGAACCCGCTGAGTCCACGGAACCCGCAGGGGACACGGAGCCCGGAGGGGACGCAGAGCCGTCGACCGGCACGCCCGCGACCACCACGCACGAAGACGACACCGAGGAGGGGGCGGCCGATGCGCTCGCCGAAACTGGCCGCGCTTGAGCTGAAGCGCTTCGGCAGGGGCAAGCTGCCGCGCGCCGCGCTCGTCGCGATCCTGCTGCTTCCGCTGCTCTACGGCGCCCTGTACCTGTGGTCCTTCTGGGACCCGTACAGCCGTCTCGACCGGATTCCCGTCGCACTCGTCAACGACGACAAGGGCGCCACCGCGGCCGGCAAGAAGATCACCGCCGGTGACGACATCACCGACGGCCTGCGTGAGAGCGAGGTCTTCGAGTGGCACGAGGTGAGCGCCGGGGAAGCCCGCAAGGGCGTCGAGGACGGCACGTACTACCTCTCGCTCACCATGCCCGCCGACTTCAGCAAGCGCATCGCCTCCGCCTCGGGCGACGCCCCGGAGACCGGCGCGCTGGAGGTACGGACGAACGACGCGAACAACTACATCGTCGGGCAGATCTCCCGGTCGGTCTTCTCCGAGGTGCGCAAGTCGGCGTCGAAGAACGCCTCCCGCTCCTTCCTCGACAAGATCTTCATCTCCTTCTCGGACATCCATGACGCGACCGAGAAGGCCGCGAAGGGCGCCGACAACCTGAAGGGCGGGATCGGCAAGGCCAAGAAGGGCTCGAAGGACCTCGCCAACGGCCTGGAGAACGCGAAGAACGGCAGCGGAAAGCTCGCGGGCGGCATCACCCAGCTCAACAAGGCCGCCGGCGAACTGGAGACGGGCACGGCGACGCTCGCCGGCAAGACCCAGCTGCTGGCCGACAAGGTCAACGGGATCGCCGCGGACGTCCGTCCGTACCTCAAGGACAACGGCAAGACGGTCGGCGATACGGCGCGCCTCGTCGAGGACACCTCCCGGGCGGCCCGGAACAGTCTGAGCCTGCTGGTGAAGACCGCGCCGGCCACGGCGGCCACCGCCCACAAGGCCGCCGACGACCTGGCGGCGATCCACAAGGAACGCTGCGTGGACGCCCTCCTGCCCGACGCGACCGCCTGCCCCGCCCTGGAGCGCGCCAAGACCGCCTCGGCGAACGCCGCCGCGATCGCCGACGACGTCAACGCGCTCATCAAGGACAACGACAGCAGTCTGAAGCAGCTCGACACCCATCTGAAGAACCTCCAGAAGCAGGCGAAGGCCCTGGCGGACCGCTCCCCGTCCCTGGACGAGGACGTCGAGTCCGCCGTCGCCAAGATCAACGCGCTCAACACGGGCGCCCACAAGATCGCCAAGGGCGCGGACCAGATCCACACCGGGCTGACCAGCGCCCAGACGGGCTCCACCGACCTCGACTCCGGAGTCGGCCGGCTCAAGAACGGCGCCAACGACCTGGACGGCGGCATGTTCAAGCTCGTCGGCGGCTCCGGCGAGCTGGCCGGCGGTCTCAACGACGGCGTCGGCAAGATCCCCGACTACGACAAGAAGGACCGCGACCGCCGTACGGACGTGATGGCCGATCCCGTGCAGCTCGCTTCCCAGTCGCTGCACAAGGCGGACAACTACGGCACCGGCTTCGCCCCGTACTTCATCCCGCTCTCCCTCTGGGTGGGTGCGATGGTGGCGTACATGCTGATCCAGCCGCTCAACCGGCGCGCACTCGCCGCCGGAGCATCCGCCTGGCGGATCGCCATGGCCGGCTGGCTGCCGGTGGCCGCGATCGGTCTGCTCCAGGTCGCCGCCCTGATGTCGGTGCTGCACTGGGGCCTCGGCCTGCAGATGGCCCGCGCCACCGGGACCGTCGGCTTCCTGGCCCTGGTGGTGTGCTGCTTCGCCGCGATCATCCAGTGGCTCAACGCCCGCTTCGGGGCGGCCGGCCGGATCCTCGTCCTGGCGGTGCTGATGCTCCAGCTGACCTCGGCGGGCGGCACCTATCCCGTGCAGACCAGCCCGGCGTTCTTCAACGCCATCCACCCCTTCCTGCCGATGACGTACGTCGTCGAGTCGCTGCGCCGGCTGATCACGGGCGGCGGAATCGGCCCGGTCTGGCAGGCTACGGCCGTACTGGTCGCCTTCACCCTCGGAGCTCTCGCGCTGACCGCCGTATCGGCGCGGCGCAAGCAGGTGTGGACGTTCGACCGTCTTCATCCCGAGCTGAGCCTGTGAGAGCAGCCGAACCTGTGAGAATCGACGCCATGAACAGCAGCAGCACCCGGAGACAGGCGACGCGGGCCAAGCTCTACGAAGCGGCCGTCACCCTCATCGCCGAACAGGGTTTCTCCGCGACGACGGTGGACGAGATCGCCGAGCGCGCCGGAGTCGCGAAGGGCACGGTCTACTACAACTTCAAGAGCAAGACCGAACTCTTCGAGGAGCTGCTGCGGTACGGCGTCGGGCTCCTCACCGCCTCACTCCAGGCGGCCGCCGACGAGACGGAGGAGCGCGGCGGCACCAAGGTCGAGGCACTGGACGCGATGATCAAGGCCGGTCTCGGCTTCATCGACCGCTACCCGGCCTTCACCCAGCTGTACGTCGCCGAGCTCTGGCGCACCAACCGGGCCTGGCAGTCCACGCTGATGGTGGTCCGTCAGGAGGCGGTCGCCGTCGTCGAAACGGTCCTGAGGGAGGGCGTCGAACGGGGCGAGCTGAGCGAGGAGATCGACATTCCGCTCACGGCAGCCGCACTCGTCGGCATGGTGCTGGTCGCGGCGCTGGACTGGCAGGCGTTCCAGCGGGAGCGCTCGATCGACGATGTCCACGCGGCGCTGTCGCGACTGCTGCACGGACGTGTGAGCGGCCGTTAGGACCTGGCCTGTCCGGTGGCAAGATCCGCCGGAACGGCCTGGGACGCAGGCGCGAGGCGCACGCATGCCGCCACGCACGCACGCGTGCATGCATGCACGCACAAAGAGAGCCGGTCCGGTGAAGCTC
>NZ_JBSGZO010000388.1:0-8244 GCF_053611045.1 Streptomyces sp. NPDC054841
GTCCTGGGCCTGCTCCAGTCTTAGCCGCTTCGATGAGGGATCCGCACCCGTTCCGCCTTCGTGTGGCTCCGTGGTGAGGAGCTGCTCCTCGTCGACCTGCGGCCCTTCCCAGCCTCGCTTGGTACCGGACGTGTTCACGGCCGTCTGGGACTCGCTGGGCGCCAGGTCGCCGACGGGGTACCAGGTCTCGGCGGGGGCCGAGGCCGTCGCGTTCACCGGCAGGAGGACGGATTCTGCTGATGTGGCCGCCCCGAGGAGTTCCTCCTCGACCACCTCCTCCGCCGGCTGGGCGTCGAGCGGGAAGTCCTGCAGGAGTTCAATGTCGTCCGCCACGGCTTGCACGGCCGCAATCCGTTCGCGGCCTTGGCTCTGCAGCTTCCGCGCGGCCTGGGTGACGGCATGCGGCCCGGCCTGCCTGCTCTCGGCGTCGGCCAGCATGGTCGCCGTGTGCTGTCGGTACGCCAGGGAATGCGCGCGTAGCAGATCGGCGGTCCACCGTGGAGCAGTCTCGGTGGCGTGTTCGGCCAGCGCATACAGTATTGCGCCGATGTCCCGGACGGAGTTCAGCAGATCGACCAGTCCGGGCTCAGCAGCAAACCGGCCGATCAGCGCGTCCATCATCAGATCAGGGACTGTGGCCGCCGAGGAATCGCCCAGGGACGTGCCCGGGGCACTGCCGACGGCTAGCTCACTGCGGTAGTACTCCTGGATCGGAACCGAAAGCGGCTGCTGCCGGCCCGGCAGCCGGCTCCGCGCCTGGTCGATGCGCTCCGTACCGAACCGCGTCATCGCCTCGGCAGCGGCGGCCAGTGCTTGCGCCCCGCCAAGCAGCATGGCCCGGATCAGCTGGGCGGCCGCCTCGACCCGGAAGGCGAGATACTCCAGATAGATGTCCCATGCGGCGGACAGCTCCGAGCCGGCGGTCGACTCCGCCAGTTCACGCAGCCTGCCACCCACCTCGGCCGCCAGTTGGGCATAGTCCTGCGGCGTCGCCGGTGAAGGCTCGTTCGGCCCGGCCGAGTCCTGTTCCCCTGACTGTGGGTCGGACTGCCGGGGAGCCGGTGATCCCGGCACCGGCTCATCCTCCGGTAGATATCGGACCGTCTCCGACGTCAGTGGTCGCGGGGTGGACGGGGGCCGCTGGGCCATCCTTCTCAGCCGGGCTGGATCCATCAGCTGGAAGCTGTCCAAGCCGGAGAGTGCCTGGCTCGGCTCCTCGAAGTGCGGGCTGCCTGGGGTCCAGCGGAGCAGCCGCGTCCTGCGGTTGCGCACAACATCGAGAGGGCCGACCTCGGGTGCCGGGCTGTTGTCCAAGGTGATCGCGACAGTGACGGGGTCGTAGATGAACCCCTCGATCCGAAGCGGGTCCACCACGACCAGCCGCTCCGGATCGGGCAGCTGGGCCCGCAGCTGTTCCAACCATGCTTCGAAGGCAGGCCCGGAGTGCTCAGTCAGCCCGATCGGCTGGACGATCAGGTCGGTATTACGGCGAAGTCCCAGACCTCTCAGCCAGTTCAGATACTGCCGGGCGTCGACGGCGACCGGGCCGAAAGTATGTACCAGCATCGGCCGACCGTCGGCGCTCAGCGCCAACGGGTTCCAGAAGTACTGGCGCTTGGCGCGCAAGGCATTCATCATCTGAGGCCGGATCGTCCGCATCCCACGGTCCCAGACATGCTTGCCGTGGTGGGCGTAGGACAGGCGGAGCGAGAACGCCCCACTCCCGTAAGATTCATGGAAAGGAACGTTCCGGTCCCACAGCAGTCCGCGCGGGCCAGTGCCCAACAGGTCGGCATCCATGGTGTCGGTCGGGTACGTCACCATCCAGCTGCCGACGCTGCCGTCCTCGCTCTCCACGGTCGGCAACTCGGTCCAGGGGTCCAGGGGCGTGCTGCTCCCCTGGCCGGGGCTGGCCACAGGCTGCTTCCAATGGTCGGCGATCGACTGGAGATCCTGAACGAGGCCTGGCTCGAGCTGTGTGGGCGCCAGATTCCCGGGAACTGGCCCGTCTGCCTCGGCCATGTTCCTGAGCACCAGCGGGCTGAATCCCCTGTCGTTTGCCAGGCGGAACTCATCGAGGATGTCCACGATGGGTATCGGCTGGTAGCCACCCTCCCCTGCCCGTCCGCCGTCGAAGTACCCCAGGACCCGGCCGCCCTTGAACTCTGTCCGCAGGATCCTCGCTGCAAGGCCGCTGCCGGACAGGGCGTTGCCTTGATCCGGCTGCCGGACGATGTACGGCTGCTGGACAATGCCGTAGCCGGCGACCGGAGCCGCCCAGTCGTCCAACATCGTGATCGCGGCAGTGCTGGGATCGTAGAGGAACCCATCGGGCTCGAGCGGATCCAGGAGCACGAGCTCGCCCGGTCCTGGCAGCTGAGCGCGTACCTGCTGCACCCAGAATTCGAACACCGGCCGGGAGCGCTCAGTCATGCCGATCGGCCGCACCACCAGGTCGGAATCGCTGCGCAGGCCCACGCTGCGTGCCCATTTCAGGTATTCCGCGGGTGAGACGGCGACCGGACCATCGGTGTACACCAGCATCGGCTCACCGCTAGTGGCCACAGCAATCGGGTTCCAGAAATACGGGCGGGCGGGATGCTCGAATACCTTCCGGTCGGTGGGCTTCCGGTCGGTGGGCAGCGCGTGGTCCCAGAACAGGTTGCCGTGGTGCGCATGGGTCATCCGCAGCGAGAAGGCCCCGTAGCCGTAGGACTCGATGAAGGGCACGTGCCGCGGCCAGATCAGTCCACGCGGACCGGTGCCCAACATTTCCGTGACTATGCCGAGAGGGTGCTCGACGTGCCAGGCGCCGATCTTGCCGTCCTCGCCCACCACGGCCGGCATTCTGGTCCATCGGTCCAAGATCGCGCTCCCCTCGACGGGGGCCGCGGCAGGCTGCTGCCAATTGCTCGTGACTACCCTGAGGTCCTTCGCGAGATTGGCTTCGATCTGTGCGGGGGTCAGGTCCGGCGAGTCGGCGGGATCGTCGAACGGACTCATAAACACCAGCGGTCGCCATTCGGCCCCCTTCTCTAGGGCCAGTTGCTCGAGCAGCTCCTCGACCGGAAGGCGGTGGTAGCCGGCATTGCTGTCGCCGAACCGGCCGCCGTCGAAACGGCTCAGGATCCGGCCGCCCCTGATCAGCGTGTGCAGGATGTTCACGGTGAGGTTGGTGCCGGACGCGTCGTACCGATCGAAGGCCCGCTGGGTGATCTCCTTGATGATCTCTGGCAGGTCGCCCGCGAACAGCGCTACGAACCCCTCCGTGCCCAGGGAAGGCTCGCCCTCGTTGTCCGGCAAGCGATGGTCCTCAAGGACCCTCAGCGTCATGTCACCACGCAGCCGTACCGTGCCATCCTCCAGCAGGGTGACCTGCGAAGGCAGCGACTCCGACCGCAAGGAAATCCACGCGGTGGTGCCGTCATCGCTCACCGAGGCGACCTGCACCACCCCGTCGTCCCCGGTGCGCAACTCCACCTGTTCCTGTACGGGCCACAGGAATTCAGCGGGCAGATCCTCCACCAGCTTCAGCAGTGCTTGGACGGCGGCGACCCGCGCGGTGGAGGACCGCGGCAGCGAGACGACCTGCAGGGGCTCACCCGCATCCCAACCGGTTTGCTCCAGTACCTCCCGCCACTGCTCCGCGGTCAGAGGTGCCGGCTTCCCGCTGACGGGCAGGGCGGGCTCGCCATCCTCCGTCCAGTCCGGGGCGAACAGCGTCACCTGGCTGGCTTCGGCCACGGCCGTCACCAGTTCCAGGAGTTGCGGGTCGGAGGGGGTGACCAGCGCGTTGGGGACCGGCACGCTGAGGGGCTCTGGATAGGCGAGCAGACCGTCCTCGTGCGCCTGCATGCCCGGGTCGCTGAGCTGGTCTTCGGGAGAGCTGATCAGCCAGCTCTCCAGATTCGCCAGGACCTCAGATGCGGATCCGGCCCCGGCCTCGGCCGGACGGGCGAACAGCAGGCCCGGCTTCTCGATCACGCCGTACAGGGCAGGGTGGGCCAGGTACACCTTTGCGTGGAGCAGTTCGGCCACCCTCTGCCGCCAGTCCGCCAAGGTCGTGCCGGGATAGTCCTCCGGCCGGATCGGAACAGGGCGTACGGTGACCTCCTCACCGGTCGCGGACTGCTCAACACTGTGCGGAAGCAGTACCACCGGCCAGGACCAATCCTTGTAGTAGCTCGTGCTGGTGCTCAGCCATTCGACGAACAGTTCCGGCTTGGCCGGCACCCACCCGTTCTTTGTTGCCAGCTCAAAGGGAACGAGACTGTTCGGCTCGGCACGTCGCAGGATCACCGCGTAGCTATTGTCCTGCATCTGGTAAACGCCTTGGGGGGCTGCCTTGAGCGCCGCCACCGGGGGGTACAGCGACACCGCGCCAAATACAAAGCCGATGTTGTAGGGCTGAGTGACTGGGATCAGCCTGCGGGCGGGGTCGGTCCAGAAGTGGGACTCGAACGTTCCGTGTTCCGCCAGGCCCGGAGGCAGCGAGAGCCACTCAGGCTCGATCTCGTGATGCATTGCAGCAGTGCGGTCCGGCAGGCCTGCCACCATGTCCCGCTGGACGGCCGAGAAGTGTGAGCCGATCTCCCTTTGATCCATCCTGATCTCGAAGGTCTGGAAGTCGGCGACCTGTCGAGCCCAGGCGTGGTAGGAGTCCCAGTGCTGCGGGAGCACCTTCTCCAGCGGGACCAGTCGCAGCGCGCGGACCTGTGTGATGTCCTTACCCGCGAGCAGTTCGGTGTGCAGCCAGGTGTCGAACACCTGCGCTGAGGCCGGAACGTAGCGCTCCATCCCATTGTTGTCGAACGCCAGGGCCGGAAGGCCGTTCACCACCTTGATGGCCACGGTCACCAGACCGCTCGGCCCCTGCATTGGGACAACCTGTTTCGCATCATCGCCGATGAGGGAGCTTCCGACGAGGCCCCAGCGGGCGATCGCGGAGGCATCGCCGTTCCGCCCGTCACGCGGGTCCGGATGGATCTGGGTGCTCACTTTGCCGAGCGCGATGAGTTGGCCGTCCACACCGGTGATGGCCCGCGGAAGCCGGCCACCCAAGTTGACGGGCGTCCAGTCCCGGACGCTCCCGTCATCTCCGTGCGCCTGGAGCTCCAGGTAGTTTTGGATGCCGAACGGAGTGATGTCGTGCTTGTCCACAAGGTCGAGTCTGCTGCCGCGCGGCGGGAGGTAGACGGGCAGGTCACTATCGCTGAACAGCTGAGCAACGTTCTCCAGCAACGCCTCGTACGCCGATGCCGAGATCGAGGTGTGAGTGACCAGCTCGATGTACTGAGTTGCCTGCGCACGGGCCCTGCGCACCGCCTCGATGAGCAGCTCTTGATCGACTGGCTGGCTGCCGTAGGAGTCTGCGGCCAGCAGCTCTCCCTCGTTCGTCCCATCCAGCACCATGGTCAGCGCCGAGGACGAGGAGCGGGTGTAGTGCAGTAGGCGGAGCCACGAGAACGGCCGACCACCCGGCCACAGCGAGACCACCAGGTGGGGACTGCCGATCAGTGCGCCACGCGCGGGCAGGAGGGCACGGTGCGCCGTGGGCCACAGCGTCATCGGACCGCCCTCGCCGAGGGTCTTCCAGCCGGAGCCCGGCGGGAAGACCGCGTCGGTGGGTAGATGCTCCGTCTCCATCGGCCGATGGCCCTGCCCGCCGGCCCAATGCAGCGGCTCGCTCTCCACAAGTCCGGTGACTCGGTCCAGCCTGGTCATGAAGCCGGAGTCCGGCACATGCAGCCGAGCCTTGATCAGTCGCTGCAGGGCGCTGAACTGCGTGGAGAGGCGGTCCTCCTGCTCATGGAGCACGGATCGGTCAGTTCGGGCGGGGTCCTCGTCGAGCTGCGGCTCCACCGCCACCACGAGTTCCTGGCCCTCGCGGTAACCCTGTGCTTTCAAGTAGTTGAACAGGACGTCCGGGGCGACGTGCTGTGCGCCCTTCAGCGTGTGCAAGGTCACGCCTTTGGACATCTGTTGCGGGCCGAGATCGAGAACCCACGCGCCGACTGCCTGCAGACAGTTGATGAACGGACCGAACTGGCCGTTCACGGTTTCCACCGGATAGGTGGTCACACCGCCCGGGAACGGCAGTGCAAGCACGGCGACGGCTAGCCACAGCCGGCCCAGCGGCTCGGTGCCGTATGCCGGCAGCGGGTGGTCGGGAGCGGGCAACTCGAAGTGCCATTGAGCGCGTTCACTGCTTCGGGTTAGCAGCCGGACATCGTTGGTCACTGCATCGACGAACCAGGAGGTGTTCTCCGGGTTCGTGGCGACCGGCAGTTTCAGAAGCGGGGACAGCGCCTTTGCCCAGGCACGATGAGTGCTCCCACTCTGGTTGGCCAGGCCCTTCGCGTCCCCGAAGATCACCTGTACAAGCCGGTACGGCGAGGAGGACTGATTGTTCAGTGCGGGGACGAGTGATCGGAGCCATCTGCCGGTCTCCTCGGGGCTGACGGGGTGGCTGATGGGCTGCTGCATTCCCTTGAGCCGCAGCCTTATTGCCGGTCGGCCGCTCCACAGATCCAAATGCACGCGGAGCACTCCGGTGGGGACCCTCGACTGGTTCGGGTCGATTTGGTTGGCGGTCCAGTGCGTCACCGCGCCGACGTAGGAGCCGCTGCCTGCGCTGCCACGGCGATAGGTGCCCAGCGCCTCCACGAACTCGTAGATCCGAAGATCAACATTGACCAAACGCGGGATCGTGTCAGCCCGGCCCGTCGAAACGCACCGAACCCACCCTGTAGGCACCGGCTCGTTGGTGTGCGCAGCCATGGGGACCAACGCAAGGTGCGACTGCTGGGTCGCCGGATCCGTTATCCGTTGGACCTCTTGACCCTGTGCGACAAACGCTTCGCCGTCGAATGCATTGACGACGTGGTCGAGGAGGACCATCAGCCGGAGCAGGGGCTGGCCAATCGGAGCCGGGCCCATCCAGAGAAATGTTGCGCCGCGCGGCGCCCCTGCGTCGTGCACCGCCTTCAACAGCCCGATCTCGTCGAGCCGGGTGAACGTCTGGTCGTCGAGCTTCGTCAGAGGGGTCCCACTCGAGTCCTGTGCGAAGTACAGCGTGAAGATGTCGCTCTGCGTGGCTTCGCCTGGAAGCCGAAGTCGCTCGACGTCGGCGGTATCGACGCCGAGGGCGAGAGATTTGCCCGGGATGCCGAGCATTCTCGTTCTGGCCTCTTTGGCGTGCGGCACGTCCAGCCCACCCATCTGACGGGCGAGCGCACCGTGGGCCGTAGTGAAGTGCCTGATCTTCGTCTGCCCCGGAATGACGTGCTTCCAGGGCTCGAAGTCCTCGACGTCCGTGCGGAGATAGGGCTCACCGGCGACCTCCGGCAAGGCGGAGAGGTCCGGGTGGTGCCAGTGCCGGCCCTCCGGAGGGGCTGCGACGCTCGTCTCGAAGCGTTCGGCGAACTGTTTTACGTTTACCCAGAAGTTCTCGTACGCACTGCCGGTCAAAGGCCCAGTGGGCAGGATCTGCACCTCCTCAGTGTTCATCAGGCCTGGCAGAGCCTCCTTCACCCAGCCGTAAAACTCCCTACCGTCTGCCCCGCGGGAGGGCTTGCCGTATGTGGAGCCGGTGGGGTCGACGTGGATCACGAACCGGCCATTCGCATCAACGTCGGTGATGATCCGCAGCAGGTTCTTGCGGTGCGGCATGTGGGCGATCAGCGTGTCGAGCATCGGGTCGCGGCCCGCCGGGATCGACGTAAGCAGGTGCGGGATCAGCACACCTGGCTGCTCCGGGTGCGGTGCGGAGACAGCTCGGACCACGGCTCTGCCGATTCGCGTGGGCACGCCGCGGTGGCTCATCCCATGCGCCAGCTCGGTATCGGAGCTGTCCATCCGGACAGTTCCCCAGACAGAGAAGGTGTCACCGAGCATTCCGCGGACCACCACGGAATTACCCGTCCGCTCCAACCTGACAACGGCATTCGGCGGCAGCAGGCAGGCCTGCGCACCGTCCATGCCACGGCGTAGCGCCCTGGCCCAGCTCACGAGGTTCCGGTGCGCCGCGGTCTCGAGCTTGGTGGTGTGGAGCAGCAGCATCGGCCGCATGGCGGCAGCCTGCGAGTCCTTCAGAGCCTTCGCCACGACAAGCGCGTCGAGCCTACCGCCGTCGGCGCCGTTCCTCGGGAAGCCGTCCTGGCCGACGCGCAGCCATACCGGGACGAAGCCCAGCGGCTCGCGGGCCAGCACGCTAAGCGCCTCATGGACGGCCGGGTCGAAGCC
>NZ_JBSGZO010000389.1:0-8216 GCF_053611045.1 Streptomyces sp. NPDC054841
GCGCTACGCGCCCGTGATCGCCTCCGCTGCGGCACGGCCGCAGACCCTCGCCGCGCCGAAGGTCGCCACGTGGAGGGCGCCGCGCGGCTCGGCCTGGTTGAGGCCCATTTCGACCACGATCGTGTCCGGGCGGGCCGCGAGGAGGGCGTCCAGGGACTGGGTCATCCACGCGTGGCGGTGCGCGTCGCGGACGACCGCGACGATCCGGCGGTCGCCCGCGGCCAGGAGGACGTCATCGACCGCGGAGCCCGCATACGTGCCCGTCTCCGTGCCCGGAAGCAGCCGGGCCAGTTCAGCCGCGACGCCCCACGGAGTCTCGTCGCCGACCGCGATGTTGGCCACGGGCGTGAACGCGGCGACGTACGGCGGCGAGGTCAGGGGCTCGTGGGGCCGCCCGCCCGCCGTGACGCGTACCGCCCGCCGGGCCGCGGTCAGGCCGATGTCGGTGCCGGGCGCGGTCCCCTCCTGTGAAGCCGCGCCCGGCCCCGATGCCGCCCCCCTGGCCCCCCTGGTCCAGTCCGCGAGCGCGCGCACGCGCGCGGCCGCGTCGGCCAGTCGTTCCTCGGGCAGCTCGCCCTGGCGTACCGCGGTGACCAGCGCATCGCGCAGCCGCAGCACGGTGTCCTCGTCGGCCAGGCCGCCGCCGACACAGATCGCGTCGGCACCGGCGGCGATCGCGAGGACACTGCCGCACTCGATTCCGTACGTTCCGGCGATGGCCTGCATCTCCATGCCGTCGGTGACGATCAGGCCGTCGTAGCCCAGCTCCTGGCGCAGCAGACCGGTGAGGATCTGCGGGCTCAGGGTCGCCGGGCGGTCCGGGTCGAGCGCGGGTAGCAGGATATGCGCGCTCATGACCGACTTGGAACCCGCTGTGATGGCCGCGTGGAAAGGCACCAGCTCACGGGCGTGCAACGTGGCCAACTCCACATCGATGCGGGGCATCGCATGGTGTGAATCGACGGCCGTGTCGCCATGTCCGGGGAAGTGCTTGGTACATGCAGCGACCCCGGCGGACTGGAGTCCTTCGATGTAAGCGGCGGTGTGCCGGGCGACCAGTTGCGGGTCGGCCCCGAAGGAACGCACCCCGATGACTGGATTGTCCGGATTTGAGTTGACGTCGGCGGACGGGGCCCAGTTGAGGTCGACCCCGCACTCCGCGAGCCGGCGGCCGAGCTCATGGGCCACCGCCCGGGTCAGCCCGATGTCGTCCACGGACCCGAGGGCGTAGTTGCCGGGGAAGGAGGAGCCGGTACGGACCTCCAGACGGGTGACGTCCCCGCCCTCCTCGTCGATCGCGACGAGTACGTCGTCACGCTCGGCCCGCAGCTGCGAGGTGAGCGCGGCCAGTTGGCCGGGCGAGGCGATATTGCGGCCGAACAGGCCGACGGAGGAGAGCCCTTCACCGATCCGGCGCAGCAGCCAGTCGGGGGCGGTGGTGCCGAGGAAACCGGGCTGGAGGACGGCGAGAGCGTCACGCGTGAGCGTGTCGGAGCCGTGTACGAGAGTCGTCATGTCGACCGCGTCATCCCTTCACTGCGCCGGCCGTGAGACCCGCGGCCATCTTGCGCTGGACGAGGAGGAAGAGGACCACGATGGGAACGGCCATCATCGTGGCGCCGGCCATCATCGGCGCGTATTCCGTGCCGTGTTTGGTGCTGAAATTGCCGAGCCAGACGGTGGCCGTCTGGTTCTGCTGACTCATCAGCATCAGCGCGTACAGGTACTCGTTCCACGCCTGGATGAAGCCGTACACGGACGTGGCCACCATGCCCGGGGCGAGCAGCGGGAAGACCACGCGCATGAAGGCGCCGGTGCGGGTGCAGCCGTCGACCATCGCCGCCTCCTCCAGCTCCTTCGGGATGTTGACGATGAATCCGCGCAGCGTCCACACCGTGAACGGGAGGATGAAGGTGAGGTACGTGATGATCAGGCCGGTGAGCTTGTCGTACTGACCGAGGTCGTTCAGCAGCAGGAAGACCGGGATGATCATGGCTACCAGCGGGACCATCTGGACCGCCAGGATCCCGACGATCACGATCTTCCGGCCGCGGAAGGCGAACCGGGAGATGGCGAGCGCGGCCAGCATGCCGACCACGATCCCGATGGCGACCACTACGAGCGAGACGATGAGGCTGCGCCCGACCGGGCCCCAGAAATCGGCGACGTCGAAGGCCCGCGAGAAGTTCTCCAGGGTGAAGACCCTGGGGAAGAAGTGCGGGTTCGGGTCGATGGCGTCCTTGGCGGGCTTGAAGGCCGTGTTGAGCATCCAGTAGACGGGGAAGCCGGCCGTGATGAAGACCAGCAGGCCGAGCAGGTTCCAGCCGGCCTTGCTCCTTCCGGGGCGGCGGACCGCGGCAGGGGTCGATGCGCTCACTCGACTTCTCCGATCTTGAGCATCTGGCGCATGTAGACGGCGACCACGCCGAGCAGCAGGATCACCGTCACCAGGGCGATCGCCGAGCCGCCGCTGTAGTCGTTGACCACGAAGGCCTTGTCGTACGAGTACGTCGTGAGCAGCTGGAACTCGGCCTCGGGGTGGCCGTTGCGCATCACGAAGACCTGCGGGAAGACGCCCATGTCCCAGATGACCGAGAGCGTCGTGAGCATCACGATGATGGGCTTGAGGACCGGCAGCGTGACATAGCGGAAGACGCCCCACGAGCCGGCCCCGTCGAGGCGGGCCGCCTCTTCGAGCTCCTTGGGGACCTGGGTGAGTCCGGCGCTCAGCGTGATGACGACGAAGGGCACGGCGCCCCAGACGACCAGCAGCATGATGACGGCGAGGCCCTGCGGGCCGGTGGCGAACCAGTTGTGCCCGATCATGTCGACCCCGGGCAACTGGCTGAGCACCCAGTTGAGGACGCCGTAGTCGGTGTCGAAGAGCCATTTGAAGATGGCTGTGGCGACGATGATGGGCATGCCCCAGCTCGCCACGAGCGCGATGTTGACCAGCGTCTTCACCCAGCCGGAGACGCGCTGGAGCAGCAGGGCTGTCAGCATGCCCAGGACCATGGTGAGGACGACCGCGCCGCCGGCGAAGACCACCGTGCGGACGACGACGGTCCAGAACTCGCCGTCTCCCAGGATCTTGGTGAAGTTGGCGAAGCCGACCGATTCGGGCTCCTGGAAGCCCCACAGCTGCGCCTGACCGAACTTCTGGAAGGAGAGGGTGACCAGCCGGACCAGCGGATAGCCGAGGACCAGCAGGAGGACGAGCAGACAGGGCGCGAGCAGTGTCCACGGCACCGCGGCCCCACCACCCGCGCGCCGCCGCTCACCCGGCTTTCCGGCCCCCCGGGCCCCGGCCCCGGCGCCCGGGGCTGTTGACGGCCGCTTCGGCGGCACCTTGGCAGTGGTTGTGTCAGCGGCACTCATCCGGCGCTCCTCAGCGGTCCCTCTCCTCGTACGGGAGCAGGGCCCCGTCGTCGCCCGACGGGGCCCTGCCGGAAGGTCACTTGGTGTTGATGACCTTGTCGATCGCGGCGTCCGCGGCCTTCGCGGCCTCCTCGACCGTCTTCTTGCCGGTGCCGATCTCGCGCAGCATCGTCTTGAGGGTCTGGGCCTTCTCGACCTGGCCCCAGCCCGGCGCCATCGGGACGAACCAGTTGGACTCGGCGGCGGTGGCCGGGACGGCCGTCTTCGGGTCGGCCTTCAGGGTCGCCAGGTCCGTCTTGTTGTTCGGCAGGTTGCCCTTGCCGATCAGGCCCTTCTGGCCCTGGGCGCCGGTGAAGGCGTTGATCCACTCGGCGGCGACGTCCTGCGCCTTGGACTTGACCGGGATGGCCAGGTCCGAGCCGCCGAGGAAGACGGGGAGGCTCTTGCCGGACGGGCCGGGCATCACGAAGTTCTCCAGGTTGCCCTTGAGCTTGCCGGTCTTGTCGTTCTCCGGGGCCTCGGAGGTGGCACCTTCCCAGGCGGCGCCGAAGATCATGCCGGCGTTGCCCTGGCCGTACACGATGTAACGGTCCGACTCGTCCTTGGTCTTGTCGGCCTTCATGTACTTGTCGAGCACGCTCTTGTACTCGTTGAGGCCCTTGATGGACTCGGGCGAGGAGAGGCCGGCCTTCCACTGGTCGCCCTCCTTCTTCGCGATGGCGCCGCCCGCGTCGTAGACGAAGGACATCGCGGCGTACCAGTCCGGCGAAGGCTGGTACCAGGCGCTGAACTTGTTGCCCTTCTTCGCCTGGATCTTGTCGAGGGCGGCAGTCAGCTCGGCGTACGTCTTGGGGGCCGCCTTCACTCCGGCCTCGGCAGCGACGTCCTTGCGCCAGTTGCCCACACGGCCACCGGCGTAGTACGGCACGCCGTAGGTCTTGCCGTCGTACGAGACGGACTCCTTGAGGCCGTCCAGCCAGGCGTCGGACTGCTCGAACTTCGCCGGGTCGACCTCGGCGAAGGCGCCCTTGACCATGTAGCCGAGCATCTCGGTGTTGCCCATCTCGACCACGTCGGGGGCCTTGTCCGTGGCGAGGACGGCGTCGAGCTTGGCGTTCTTGTCCGGCCAGCCGTAGTACTCGTGCTTGATCTTGATGCCGGGGTGCTTCTTGACGACCGCGGCATCGGCCGCCTTGACCAGCTCGGGCCAGTTGTTCTGGGCGTCGACCGTCAGCCAGACGGTGATCTCCTTGACGTCCGCACCGGCCTTGTCCCCGCCCTTGTCGCTCTCGGAGCCGCACGCGGCAATGCCGACCATCATGCCCGCGACGCCGATCGCCGCGATGAGCTTGCGCTTCACGCCACCCTCCTCAGGGATGCTGCAACCCCCCGCCCACCGCGAAGACATACGGAGACATACGCCGAGTACTGCTCGTGGGGCTGGGACTTGGTCTTTAATGGTTTAGACCAGTACCGGGAGCTTGGCCTAGACCTTTAGGGGTGTCAAGGGTGTATAAGAAGGGCTGTCGCCTCCGTTATCGGACCGACACCTGAGGGAGGGCGACGACCCGCGACCGGACCGTGCCACCATGTGAGCCGCAACTAGACGGAGGAGCCGGTGACGGCAGCAGCACACGAGTCGGGAAGGCAGGCCATGGCCACGGACGGGGGCGGCACCGAGCCGGAGAACGGGACGGCGACCCGCAGCGCACGCGTGCCCAAGTACTACCGGCTCAAGAGGCACTTGCTCGACATGACGGAGACGCTGCCGCCCGGCACGCCCGTACCGCCCGAGCGCACGCTCGCCGCCGAGTTCGACACCTCGCGCACGACCGTGCGGCAGGCCCTTCAGGAGCTGGTCGTCGAGGGCCGGCTGGAACGCATCCAGGGCAAGGGCACGTTCGTCGCGAAGCCCAAGGTGTCGCAGGCCCTTCAGCTCACCTCGTACACCGAGGACATGAAGGCGCAGGGCCTGGAGCCCACGTCCCAGCTCCTGGACATCGGATACGTCACGGCCGACGACACCCTCGCCGGGCTGCTGGACATCTCGCCGGGCGGCCGGGTCCTGCGGATCGAGCGGCTCCGGCTGGCGAGCGGCGAGCCCATGGCGATCGAGACGACGCACCTGTCGGCCAAGCGCTTCCCCGCACTGCGGCGCTCGCTGGTCAAGTACACGTCGCTGTACACGGCCCTGGCCGAGGTGTACGACGTCCATCTGGCGGAGGCCGAGGAGACGATCGAGACCTCGCTGGCCACCCCGCGCGAGGCGGGACTGCTGGGTACGGACGTGGGCCTGCCGATGCTGATGCTGTCCCGGCACTCACTGGACAGGAACGGCGAACCGGTGGAGTGGGTGCGGTCGGTGTACCGGGGGGACCGGTACAAGTTCGTGGCGAGGCTGAAGCGGCCCGAGGCGGACTGACGGGCTGCCGGGCCGGGGGTCCGGGGGTCGCCCCCCCCGGAACAACACAGCGTGGCGAGGCTGAAGCGGCCCGAGGCGGACTGACGGGCTGCCGGGCCGGGGGTCCGGGGGTCGCCCCCCGGAACAACACAGCGTGGCGAGGCTGAAGCGGCCCGAGGCGGACTGACGGGCTGCCGGGCCGGGGGTCCGGGGGTCGCCCCCCCCCGGAACAACACAGCGTGGCGAGGCTGAAGCGGCCCGAGGCGGACTGACGGGCCGACGGGCATGGGCTGGGGGTCCGGGCCCGGAACAACACAGCCCCGAAGGCGGGCCAAACGGTCCGCATGAGGCGTTGAGCGGTCGGAATCAGCCGCCGGGCGGTCGATTTCGGCCGCCGAGCGGCTGAGCCGAGCCGTTGGGCGATTGCCTCGTCCGTTATTCGGACAAGGGTTCCATCAAGCGGAATCGTCCCCTAGATTTCGCGCGTTACGTCAGCGCCGCTGATCAACAACGGGACGGAGCCGCTCATGTCCGAAGTACCCGAACACAGAAAACCGGCCGTCACCCCGGTCCGGGTGGTGGTGGCCCTCTGCCTGATCGCGCCGTTCGTCGCGATGCTCTGGGTCGGCTCGTACGCGAAGGTCGAGCCCAGCGTCGCCGGGATCCCGTTCTTCTACTGGTACCAGATGCTCTGGGTCGTCATATCGACGGCCCTGACGATGGTGGCCTACACGCTGTGGCAGCGTGACCAGCGCGCCCGCAAGGAAGGGGCGTCGAAGTGAAGGACGGCGTGAACGGCGTCGCACTCGCCGTCTTCATCTTCTTCTTCCTGGCCGTCACGGTCATGGGCTTCCTCGCGTCGCGCTGGCGCAAGGCCGAGAACGAGAACAGCCTGGACGAATGGGGCCTGGGCGGCCGCTCGTTCGGCACCTGGGTGACCTGGTTCCTGCTGGGCGGCGACCTCTACACCGCGTACACCTTCGTCGCCGTACCCGCGGCGATCTACGCGGCGGGCGCGGCGGGCTTCTTCGCGGTGCCGTACACGATCCTCGTGTACCCGCTGATCTTCACCTTCCTGCCGCGGCTGTGGTCCGTGTCGCACAAGCACGGCTACGTGACGACGTCCGACTTCGTGCGCGGGCGCTTCGGCTCGAAGGGGCTGTCGCTGGCGGTCGCGGTGACCGGCATCCTCGCGACGATGCCGTACATCGCGCTGCAGCTCGTCGGCATCCAGGCCGTGCTGGACGTGATGGGCGTCGGTGGTGGCGAGAACACGAACTGGTTCATCAAGGACCTGCCGCTGCTGATCGCCTTCGGTGTGCTGGCGGCGTACACGTACTCGTCCGGTCTGCGGGCTCCGGCGCTGATCGCCTTCGTCAAGGACACGCTGATCTACCTCGTGATAGCGGTCGCGATCATCTACATCCCGATCAAGCTCGGCGGCTTCGACGACATCTTCGCCAAGGCGGGCGACGCGTTCGCGCAGATCAACCCGGCGACGGAGAAGCCGCGAGGCGCGCTGGTGCCCGGGGAACTGGGCCAGTGGGGTTACGCCACGCTGGCGCTCGGCTCGGCGCTCGCGCTCTTCATGTATCCGCACTCGATCACGGCGACGCTGTCCTCGCGCAGCCGTGAGGTGATCCGCCGCAACACGACGATACTGCCGCTGTACTCGCTGATGCTCGGGCTGCTGGCGCTGCTCGGCTTCATGGCGATCGCGGCCGGGGTGAAGGTGACCAACGGTCAGCTCGCCATCCCGCAGCTGTTCGAGAACATGTTCCCCGACTGGTTCGCGGGTGTGGCCTTCGCGGCCATCGGCATCGGCGCGCTGGTACCGGCGGCGATCATGTCGATCGCGGCGGCGAACCTCTTCACGCGGAACATCTACAAGGACTTCCTGAAGCCGGACGCGACGCCGGCGCAGGAGACCAAGGTGTCGAAGCTGGTGTCGCTGCTGGTGAAGGTGGGCGCGCTGGTCTTCGTCCTGACGATGGACAAGACGGTCGCCATCAACTTCCAGCTGCTGGGCGGCATCTGGATCCTGCAGACCTTCCCGTCACTGGTCGGCGGCCTCTTCACGCGGTGGTTCCACCGCTGGGCGCTGATCGCGGGCTGGGCGGTCGGCATGCTGTACGGCACGATGGCGGCGTACGGGGTCGCCAGCCCCACGCAGAAGCACTTCGGCGGGTCGTCGGCGGAGATTCCCGGGATCGGGGAGATCGGCTACATCGGCCTGACGGCCTTCGTGCTGAACGTGGTGGTCACGGTCGTCATGACGTTCGTCCTGCGCGCGATGAATGCGCCGGACGGAGTCGACGAGACGTCCCCGGAGGACTACACGGCGGACGCGGGGGACGCGGGCGTCCAGGTGGAGCTCCCGAAGGTGACCGCCGATACCCACTGACCGTACGACGGGCCGCCGTCTCCTCCTGTGAGG
>NZ_JBSGZO010000390.1:0-8205 GCF_053611045.1 Streptomyces sp. NPDC054841
CACCGGCCGGTGGTCGCCCTGCCCCCCCCCGCCCCCCGGGCGGGGGGCCCGGTGCGCGGGCGGGCCGCGCGGCCCCGCGACGAAGGGATCGCGGTGCGCTGGCAGGAGGCCCGTGGCGGTGCGGACGCGGTCGTGCGGACGGTGCGTGGTCTGGGCCCGGCGCTGCGCCGGGCCGAGCGGATCGTCATAGGCGACCCGTTCTCCCGTTACGTACAGCTCCTGCTGACCCTGGTGCGCACCCGGCAGCTGACGGTGGTCGACGACGGCACCGCGACCATGGAGTTCGTCGCGCAGCTCGCGCGCGGCGAACGGCTGGTGCGCTGGCACCGGCGTGGCCGCCGCGGCCCGCGTGAGCTCGTGCTCGCGCCGGTCTCGGCGGCCGCCCGGCGCCGGCTCACGCCGTCGCGCTCCCGTGAGGTCGAGGTCTTCACCGCGATGCCCGTGGACGCCCCGGAGGGCATCACGGTCACCGCCAACCAGTTCCGCTGGACCCGTTCCCGGTTCGGCCCGCCCCGCATCACCCGGGGCGCCGACCTCGTCGGCACCTCACTGGTGGAGACGGGTGTGGTCGACCCGGAGCAGTACGTCGAGGCCGTCGGCGCGCTCGCCAGGACGCACGGCGCCACCCGCTACTTCGCCCACCGGCGCGAGACCCCGGCCAAGCTCCACCGGCTGGCCGCCGAGACCGGCCTGGAGATCGTCCGTCCCGATCTGCCCCTGGAGCTGATCGCCCGGCGCGGCCCGATCGGGCGTACCGTGCTGAGCTTTCCTTCGACCGTCGTGCACACCCTGCCGCTCGCCCTCGCCGGGACCGGTGTGACGGTCGCGGTCTGCGACATCGCCCCGGAGTGGCTCAAGGACACCGCGTCCCCGCGCGCACAGGGGTTCCTCGCGGGGGTCACCGGCACCGCCAGGGACGTCCACCGGCTGCCGGCTCCCGCCTGACAGGCCGCCCTCAGAGCTCGTTCGGTGGACCTTGCCCGCCCCCTCGTCCGGGCGTCTGAGCGCGACAGGACGCCCAGCTGTCCATATCGTGGTCAGGAAGAGGGTGAGCTTACCCACACCGACGGACAGCCATGCGTCGTCAGACGCGTTTTCTATCCCCTATCGGGCTGAACTTTTGTTGATCTCGAGTTAGTTGGGCCTTGAAGGGGCCTACTCTTCAACGGGTGAACCAGTTGATGTCCCGCGAGTCCGACGCCGGCGTACCCGGCGAAGCTGTGGTGCCTGGCGACTACGCGCTGCCCGGCACGCTGCCCGACGCCCTGCGTGCCGAACTCATCACCTTCCGCCGGGACTTGCACATGCACCCGGAGCTCGGAAACCAGGAGTTCCGCACCACCGCCGCGCTCAACGCGCGGCTGGAGGCCGCCGGGCTGCGCCCGCAGGTGCTCTCGACCGGGACCGGGCTCATCTGTGACATCGGCACCCCGGACCGGGGCCGGCCCATGCTCGCGATCCGCGCCGACATCGACGCCCTGCCCATTCCGGACACGAAGACGGGCGTGCCGTACCGCTCGACCGTGCCCGACCGGGCCCACGCCTGCGGTCATGATGTGCACACGACGACGGTGCTCGGTGCCGGACTGGTCCTCGCCGACCTCGACCGGCAGGGGCTGCTGCCCCACGCCGTCCGGCTGATCTTCCAGCCCGCCGAGGAGGTCCTGCCCGGCGGCGCGGCCGACGCCATCGAGTCCGGCGTGCTGGACGGTGTGGGCCGGATCATCGCCGTGCACTGCGATCCCCGTGTGGACGCGGGCCGGATCGGGCTGCGCCCCGGCCCCATCACCTCCGCCTGCGACCGGCTGGAGATCACCCTCGACGGCCCCGGCGGTCACACCGCCCGTCCGCATCTGACCACCGACCTCGTCACGGCCGCCGCCAAGATCGTCACCGAGGTCCCGGCGCTGCTGTCCCGCCGTGTCGACACCCGCTCCGGCCTGGCCCTGACCTGGGGGCGTATCGAGTCGGGCCACGCCTGCAACGTCATCCCGCAGCACGCCGAGCTCTCCGGCACCGTCCGCTGCCTCGACCTGCCCGCCTGGCGCGACGCCCCGGACCTCGTGCACGCCGCGGTCGACGAGATCGCCACGCTGCACCGGGCCAAGTCCCAGATCAACTACATCCGCGGGGTCCCGCCGGTGGTCAACGACCTCGCGATCACCGAGCTGCTGCGGGACGCCCAGTCCGCACGCCGCGGACTGCAGGCGATCGAGGACACCGAGCAGAGCCTCGGCGGCGAGGACTTCTCCTGGTATCTGGAGCACGTCCCGGGTGCCATGGCGCGTCTCGGGGTACGCCCCCCGGGGTCGGGCGCGAAGCTCGATCTGCACCGCGGGGACTTCGATGTGGACGAGGAGGCGATCAAGGTTGGCGTCGAGTTGTTCACTGCGGCCGCCCTGCTGGACGACCACCGTTCGTAATCGGACAGTTCATCTTAGGTTCGTCCTTCGCGACGATCCGATAACGGCTGTCGAACTCGTCTTTACCTGACATCTACGCGCGTTACGATCGCCGCTAAACCAGCGCCGGAAGTGGCGCTTTCGGTCAGGTTTAAAGGAGCCCCTCCGTGCGCCGGATCACCAGGATCGCCACCGTGGGCATCGCGTCCGCGGCTCTCGCACTGTCCGCCACCGCGTGTGGCGGCAAGAAGTCGTCCGAGGCTGGCTCGGACAGCGGCACCAAGGCCGCCCTCGCCTACGACATCGGTGGCCGCGGCGACCAGTCGTTCAACGACGCCGCCTACGCCGGCCTGGAGAAGGCTCACAAGGAGCTCGACGTCAAGGGCGCCGAGGCCGAGCCCAGCGAGGGCGAGGGCGACCCGGACAAGGTCCAGCGCCTCACCTCGCTCGCCCGCGCCGGCAACAACCCGGTGATCGGTGTCGGCTTCTCCTACGCCACGGCCATCGCCGAGGTCGCGCCGAAGTTCCCGAACACCACCTTCGGTCTCATCGACGACACCTCCAAGACCGGCAAGAACATCGCCAACCTGGTCTTCAACGAGGAGCAGGGCTCCTACCTGGCCGGTGTCGCCGCCGCCAAGGTGACGAAGTCCAAGACCGTCGGCTTCATCGGCGGCGTCGAGACCCCGCTGATCAAGAAGTTCGAGGCGGGCTTCGTCCAGGGCGTCAAGGACACCGACAAGAACGTCAACGTCAAGGTCCAGTACCTGACCCAGCCGCCGGACTTCGGTGGCTTCTCCAAGCCCGACCTCGGCAAGGCCGCCGCGCAGGGTCAGATAGACGCGGGCGCCGACGTGATCTACGCCGCCGCCGGTCTCGCCGGCTCGGGCTCGATCGAGGCCGCCTCCAAGGCCAAGAAGTGGGCCATCGGCGTCGACTCGGACCAGTACAACCAGAAGGGTCTCGCGTCCGTCAAGGAGTCCATCCTCACCTCGGTGACCAAGGACGTCACGGGCGCGGTCTACAACCTGATCAAGTCGGTCAAGGACGGCAAGCCGCAGTCCGGTGAGATCCGTTACGGCCTCGACAAGAACGGCGTGGGCCTGGCCACCTCCAACCCGGCCTTCACCAAGATGACCGACGTCGTCGCGGCGGTCGAGAAGGCCAAGGCCGACATCATCGCCGGTAAGATCAAGGTCAAGATCGCTCCGTAACCGAGCGGCGGAACCGACGGTCCACGGGTCCGGAGGAGCGGTGCGCAACCGCCCTTCGGACCCCGGACCGGGTTCTGGCCTCCGGTTTTTGTTCTTCGATATCGCTACGCGCGTAGAGCCCCTTTCGGCGCGATAACTTCGCCCCACCCCCTGCCCGCGACAGCCCGCCCTCACGTCTGTCTTCTCGCTCCTTTCCCGCCAAGGAGAGTGCGTCATCAACGCGTACAGTCCGTCATCGCCGCCGGCTGCTGCCGTAGAACTGCGCGGCATCACCAAGCGCTTCCCCGGTGTCGTCGCCAACCACGACATCGACATCACCATCCGCAAGGGCACCGTCCATGCCCTCGTCGGTGAGAACGGGGCAGGCAAGTCGACCCTGATGAAGATCCTCTACGGCATGCAGAAGCCGGACGAGGGCACCATCACCATCGATGGCAACCAGGTCAGCTTCCACAGCCCGGCAGACGCCATCGCGACCGGCATCGGCATGGTCCACCAGCACTTCATGCTGGCCGACAACCTCACCGTGCTGGAGAACGTCGTGCTCGGCGGCGAGAAGCTGTACGGCATCGGCGCCAAGGCCAGGAGAAAGATCAAGCAGATCTCGGACGCGTACGGGCTGAACGTCCGCCCGGACGCCCTGATCGAGGAGCTCGGCGTCGCCGACCGCCAGCGCGTGGAGATCCTCAAGGTCCTCTACCGAGGCGCCCGCACGCTGATCCTCGACGAGCCGACCGCCGTGCTGGTCCCGCAGGAGGTCGACGCGCTCTTCGACAACCTGCGCGAGCTCAAGGCCGAGGGCCTCACCGTCATCTTCATCTCCCACAAGCTGGGTGAAGTGCTGTCGGTCGCCGACGACATCACGGTCATCCGGCGCGGTACGACGGTGGGCACCGCCGACCCGCGCACCACCACGCCGAAGCAGCTCGCCGAGCTGATGGTCGGCAGCGAGCTGCCCTCGCCGGAGACCCGTGAGTCGACGGTCACCGAGGTGCCGATGCTCGACGTCGACAGGCTGCGGCTGACCGCGACGGACCCCGACGGGGTCGTCCGCGAGGTCCTCGACGGCATCACCTTCACCATCCACAAGGGTGAGGTCATGGGCATCGCAGGCGTCGAGGGCAACGGCCAGACCGAGCTCATCGAGGCCCTGATGGGCATGCGCGACCCGGACGGCGGTGTGATCACCCTCGACGGCGCCGACATCTCGCACGCGCCGACCCGCAAGCGTCGCGAGGACGGCATCGGCTACATCCCCGAGGACCGCCACCGGCACGGTCTGCTCCTGGAGTCCCCGCTCTGGGAGAACCGCATCCTCGGCCATGTCACCGAGCGGCCCAACAGCAGGCGCGGCCTGCTCGACCTCAAGGCCGCCCGCAAGGACACCGAGCGCATCGTCCGTGAGTACGACGTGCGCACCCCCGGCATCGAGGTCACCGCGGCCTCCCTCTCCGGCGGCAACCAGCAGAAGCTGATCGTCGGCCGGGAGATGAGCCACGCACCCAAGCTGCTCATCGCCGCCCACCCCACCCGCGGTGTGGACGTCGGCGCGCAGGCGCAGATCTGGGACCAGATCCGCGAGGCGCGCCGGGAAGGCCTGGCGGTGCTGCTGATCTCGGCCGACCTGGACGAGCTCATCGGGCTCTCCGACACCCTGCGGGTCATGTACCGCGGCCGGCTGGTCGCGGACGCCGACCCCGCCACGATCACCCCGGAGGAGCTGGGCTCGGCCATGACCGGCGCCGCCACCGGCCACCTTGAGCACAACGAGCACCCTGAGAACGGTGAGGGCCGATGAAGAAGTTCGACAAGGACCGGCTGCTCCTGGGCATCGCCGGCCCGGCGCTCGCCCTGATCGTCGCCTTCCTGCTCACCTCGGTGGTACTGGTTCTCTCGGGCCTCAGCCCCTTCGAGCCGTACACGCTGATGATCGAGCAGGTCGAGTTCACCGACGTCCAGGTGCTCATCATCAACCAGACCGGTATCTACTATCTCGCCGCGCTCGCCGTTGCCATCGGCTTCCGGATGAACCTGTTCAACATCGGCGTCGACGGCCAGTACCGCCTCGCGGTCATGCTCTCGGCCGTCGTCGGTGCCGCGGTCGAGCTTCCCGGTCCGCTGCACGTCCTGCTGATCGTGTTCGTGGCCATGGCCGTGGGCGCGATCTGGGCCGGTATCGCGGGCATCCTGAAGACCACCCGCGGGGTGAGCGAGGTCGTCTCCACGATCATGCTGAACGCGATCGCGACCAGCCTCATCGCGTGGATGATCCTGCCCGCCAACTTCGGTGTGCAGCCGAAGGGCTCCAACGACCTGACCACCGGTGTGATCGCCGAATCCGGCTGGTTCCCCGGTCTGGAGCTCGAAGGCGGCAGCATCTACGGCTTCACCTTCGTCGCCTTCGGGCTCGGCATCGTCTACTGGTTCGTGCTCAACCGCACCCGCTTCGGCTTCGACCTGCGGGCCACGGGCGCCAGCCAGTCCGCCGCCCAGGCGAGCGGTGTCAGTGCCAAGAAGATGGTCATGACCGCCATGCTGATCTCCGGCGCGGTCGCCGGTCTCTCGGGCATGCCGATGCTGCTGGGCCAGACCCACACCTACAGCCTGAGTTTCCCTGTCGGTGTCGGCTTCACGGCCATCACCATCGCCCTGCTGGGCCGTAACAGCCCCGTCGGCATCTTCTTCGCCGCCCTGCTCATCGCCTTCCTCGAGAAGACCGCCGAAGGCCTCGGCATCGCGGGGTACCCGAAGGAGATCGCCATCATCATGCAGGGCCTGATCGTGATCGCTGTTGTCGTGTCGTACGAACTCGTCCGCCAGTACGGGCTCCGCCGCCAGCAGCAGAAGGTCGGCGAGGAGCTTGCCGCCCAGGCCCGCAAGAACAAGGAAGGGGTCGCGGCATGAGCGAGTCCACGAGCACTGTTTCGGCCGCGGCGACCGCGCCGAAGAAGGGCGGCGGACGCCGCAAGCTGTCACTGCCCGTGATCATGCTGATGATCGCCGGCGGCCTCGCGCTGTTCTCGCTGGTGCGTGTGATCAGCGGCGCCAACGACCTCACCTCCGTCGGGCAGGTCTCCGGCGCTCTCCAGCTGGCCGTGCCGATCGGCCTCGCCGGTCTCGGCGGTCTGTGGGCCGAGCGGGCCGGTGTGGTCAACATCGGTCTCGAGGGCATGATGATCCTGGGCACCTGGTTCGGTGCCTGGGCGGGCTACCAGTGGGGCCCGTGGACCGGTGTCCTGCTGGGCATCGTCGGCGGCGCGATCGGCGGCCTGCTGCACGCGATCATGACGGTGACGTTCAACGTCAACCACATCGTCTCCGGTGTGGCCGTCAACATCCTCGCCGTCGGCGTCACCCGCTATCTGTCGGACTTCACCTTCGCCGAGGCCGAGGGCGGCTCCTCCAAGCAGTCCCCGCACATCGGCCAGATCACCGACATCACCATCCCAGGGCTGTCGGACGGGCTCGCCGACCTGCAGGCCAAGCACTGGTTCTTCGTCTCCGACCTCGCGGGCGTGCTCGGCGGCCTCGTCACCAACCTGTCCGTGCTGACCGTCGTCGCGATCCTGCTCGTCCCCGCGACCTGGTGGATCCTGTGGCGCACGGGCTTCGGTCTGCGGCTGCGGTCCTGCGGTGAGAACCCCGTCGCCGCCGAGTCGCTCGGCGTCAACGTCTACAAGTACAAGTACATCGCGGTGATCGTCTCCGGTGCGATGGCCGGTCTCGGCGGTGCCTTCCTGGCCATCGTCTCCACGGGCATCTACCAGGAGGGCCAGACCGGCGGCCGCGGCTACATCGGTCTCGCCGCGATGATCTTCGGTAACTGGATGCCCGGCGGACTCGCGCTCGGCGCCGGGCTCTTCGGCTTCACCGACAGCCTCAAGCTGCGCGGCGGCGCCGAGAACGTCCACGCCATGCTCCTGCTGCTGGCGATCCTGCTGGTGCTCGCCTTCGCCTGGCAGCTGTACAAGAAGAAGCACTGGCAGGCCGGTATCTGCCTGGGCGTGTCCGCCCTGCTGTTCGCCTGGTACTCGCTGACCACCACGCTGCCGAGCCAGTTCGTGGACGCCGCGCCGTACGTCACGACGCTGCTGGTCCTCGCCCTGTCGGCACAACGGCTGCGGATGCCCAAGGCGGACGGCCTGCCCTACAAGAAGGGCCAGGGCAAGTGACGTCCGCCCCGGGGAACGACGCCGCCGAAGCCTTCGACTGGGAGGCCCTGCGGGAGGCGGCACGGGACGCGATGTCCCGTGCATACGCCCCCTACTCGGGCTTCCCGGTCGGCGCAGCCGCCCTCGTCGACGACGGCCGCACGGTCAGCGGCTGCAATGTCGAGAACGCCTCGTACGGGCTCTCGCTGTGCGCCGAGTGCGGGCTGGTCTCGCAGCTGCAGGCCACCGGCGGCGGCCGGCTCACGCACTTCACGTGCGTGGACGGAAACGGCGACATCCTGATGCCGTGCGGACGCTGCCGTCAGCTGCTCTACGAGTTCGGCGGGCCCGGCCTGCTGCTGGAGACTGCCAAGGGCATCCTCACGCTGGCGGAGATGCTGCCCCTGGCCTTCGGCCCGGATCAGCTGGGCCCGGAGA
>NZ_JBSGZO010000391.1:0-8201 GCF_053611045.1 Streptomyces sp. NPDC054841
GTACGCCAGTTGGCGCCGCTCGACCTGAAGCGCTCCCGGCTGCGTGCCGTCACCGCCGAGGACTACGCGACGCTCGCGGCACAGCTCCCCGGGGTGCAGCGGGCCGCCGCGGAGATCCGCTGGACCGGCAGTGTTCAGGAGGCGCATGTCGCGGTCGACGCGCTGGGGACCGGTGATCCTTCCCCCGAGCTGCTCGACTCGGTGTCGTACGCCCTGGAGAGCTACCGCCGCATCGGCCACGATCTGGTGGTCGGCCCGGCGCGGCAGGTCCCGCTGGACATCGCCCTCGCGGTGTGCGCCGCGCCCGGCCATCAGCACGGGCAGATCCTCGCCGAGCTGTACCGGCTCCTCGGCAGCCGCCGGCTGCCCGGCGGGCGGCTCGGCTTCTTCCACCCCGATGCGCTGACCTTCGGCGAACCGGTGCGGCTGAGCCGGCTGGTGGCGGTCGCCGCGTCCGTGCAGGGCGTGCAGAGCGTACGAGTGACCCGGCTCAGCCGGCTGTTCCACCACACGTCCATCAACACCACCGACGAAACAGCCGAAACAGCTGAAACAGCTGACCCGTTCGACACCGATGACACCGCACTGGAGGCAGGCGTGCTGCGGCTCGGCCCGCTGGAGATCGCGCGTTGCGACAACGACCCCGACCGGCCCGAGCTGGGCCGGCTGTCGATCGAGCTCGGTGGAGGTGCCCGATGAGCGGCCCGCACGACTGCGGTTGCGGCTGTGGCGGGCACGACGAGCGCCATGCGCCCATGGCCCTGTACAACCCGCCGGGCCGCACGGCCCTGCAGTACCGGGTGGGTGAGTACGGCTCGTTCCTGGCGGCCATGCTGGACCGGCTCGCGTCGCCGGCCTATCCGGCGCTGCGCGGGCTCACCGTCCGCACTCCCGACGACCCGGCGATCGGGCTGCTCGACGCCTGGGCGGTCGTCGGTGACCTGCTGACCTTCCATTCCGAGCGGATCGCGGACGAGGGGTATCTGCGCACCGCCGACGAGTACCGTTCGCTGGCTCTCCTGGGGCGGCTGGTCGGGCACCGGCCGCGGCCCGGTATCGCGGCCGACACCCACCTCGCGTACACCCTGGACCGCGATCCGCGGGCCGAGGACACTCCGGTGCTGATTCCGCGCGGCGCGCGCAGCAACAGCGTGCCCGCCTCCGCCGACGAGGCGTCGCAGACCTTCGAGACCAGCGAGGCCCTGACGGCCCGCTGGGCCTGGAACGAACTGGCCGTGCGCCGGCGCCGCCCGGGCCTGCTGACCGCGGACGATCTGCGGCAGCGTTCCGAGATCTACGTCTCCGGCACCGGCACGTCCCTGCAGACCGGGGACAAGCTGCTGTTCGTCTTCGGCGGCGGCCGGGGGACGGGCGACCGGGCGGCGAGCGGACGGGGGGCCGGGGCGCAGCGACTGTTGCTGCCGGTGGCACGCATCCGGATCGACCGGGACGACGATGTGACGGCGATCGGGCTGCCGCAGTCCGCCCCGAAGTCGCTGACCGAGCTGGTGGCCGAGCTGCGCCAGTGGATCACGGAGGACGCTCCGGACGTCGAGGACGCGGACCCCACTCCGGACAACCCCAATCCGCGTCCGGTCAGCATGCTCATCGAGACGTTCGACGCCCAGGTGCTGGCGCCGCTGCGGGCCGATCTGGACGGGATCACCAGCCCGGCGCAGTTCGCCCGGCGGCTCGCGGACCCGCACGAGCGGCTCGCCGAGGCACAGGCGATCGCCGCTCCGTACGAGGAGGTAGCCGACTGGTTCGAACAGTTGGAGGCGGTGGTCGGCGAACTGCGGGAGCGGGCGGCGGATCTGGAGCCCTCCCAGCCGGCGCCGCCGGCTTCCGCCGCCGCGAAGGGTTCGGCGGGCTCAGTGGCGGACTCCGCGGCCATGCGGGCTCTCGGCGCCGTCCTGCCCGCGCTGCGCACCCGTGTCGTGAAGCCCCCGTCGGGAACCGTCCCGCACACCGCGAGCAGTCTCTTCGCACCCGGCTCCGACCTGGGCGCGCAGCTGCTGTCCGCGCTCGATCCGCGGGTCGCGGACGGGATGTACGCGGCGTGGCGCGGTGCCGCCCCCGCCGTGCCCGCGCTGCTGCGGGAGCTCCAGGCGATGCGGGTGACGGCCGCGCCGTTCGGGGCGACGGCTCCGCTCAAGCCCGTGCAGGACGAGCGCGGACGGGTGATCCGGCAGACGGACTGGCCGCTCGGCGGCTCCGCGCTGACCACGATGCGGGTCGTGTACGACACGGCGGGCCGGATGCCGGTGCGTGCCGAATTCCAGCACATCGAGACCGGCACCTCGGTGCAGACGTCGGAGAATCTGCCGGCCGAGAAGACCTTCCGGCTGGGCCCCGGTCAGGTGTCGCTGCAGACCCTCCCCCAGCCTTCGGCCGGGGGGACCCCCATCTCGCTTCGCTCGGGCCAGGACCACGACCTGAGCTGGCTGACCCGGCGGCCCGCGGACTCGCAGGAGCCCGGGGTGACCGCGCAGTTCACGGACGGGCTGCCCGAGCGGACCCTGTTCGTGTCCCGGCCCGCCGAGGACGGACGGGTCCATGTCGTCGTGCACAACGGCGAGCCGCTCAACTGGCTGCTGGCTCCGGGCGAGCAACGTCAGCAGACCCACGGCGGACTCGAAGTGACGGTGCGGTACACGGCGGCCGGCGAGCCGCCGAACGTCGAGATCGGCATCGCGACCGTACCGGAGCAGGCCAACCGCCATGTCCTGCCGCTCGACTCCGTGCAGGACGGCATCACCGTCGGCAGCTGGGTCGCGATCGAGCGCCCGCGCAAGGGCGCCGAGGGCCCAATCCCCGGCGACGCGAAACTCGCGTTCGTGACCACGCGCGTGACCGCCGTTCGCACCGCCGCGTACACCAACTTCGGCATCACGGGCCGCGGCACCGAGCTCACCCTCGCCGACGCCTGGCTGGACGAGCACGATGTGCTGCTGTCCACGATCCGGGACGCCACCGTGCACGCGGGCGGCGAGGCGCTGCGCCTGGCCGACGAGCCGCTGGGCGAGGACGTGCACGGCAATGAGATCGAACTGGCCCAGCTGTACGACGGGCTGCGGCCGGGCCGCCATCTGATCGTGTCGGGCGAGCGCACCGACATCCCGAACACGGCGGGCGTGCGCGGCACCGAACTGGCGGTGATCGCCGCGGTGGAGCAGCAGCTCGATCCGCTGCTGCCCGGCGACCATGTCCACACCCGGCTGACGCTGACCGCGGATCTGGCCTACCGCTACCGCCGTGACACCGTGCGCATCCAGGGCAATGTGGTCCCGGCGACGCACGGCGAGAGCCGCGACGAGCCGATCGGCAGCGGAGACGCGGGCCGGACCAACCAGACGTTCACGCTCTGGCAGTCACCGCTGACCTGGCTGCCCGCCGACAATCCTCTCGGTGCGACGCCCACGCTGGAGATACGGGTCGACGGGCTGCTGTGGCACGAGGTCGACAGCCTGGCCGGGCGCGGCCCGCGGGAGCGAAGCGAGATGGGGGTCCCCCCGGCCGAAGGCTGGGGGAGGGTGTACGTGTCGGGCACGACCGCGGACGGGCGTACCACGGTGACCTTCGGCGACGGGGTGCACGGCGCGCGGCTGCCCACCGGGCAGGAGAACGTCCGGGCCCGGTACCGCTTCGGCACCGGCCGGGCCGCCAATGTCGCGGCGGACCGCATCACCCAGGCGGTCACCCGGCCGCTGGGCGTCACGGCGGTCACCAATCCGCAGCCCGCCACGGGCGGTGCGGACGCCGACGGGCGCGGGCTGACCCGGCGCACCATCCCGCTCGCGGTCTCCGCGCTCGACCGGCTCGTGTCGGTGAAGGACTACGAGGACTTCGCCCGTTCGCGGGCGGGCATCGGCCGGGCCTCGGCACGCGAGGTCTTCGACGGGCGACGCCGGGTGCTGCATGTGACGGTCGCCGGCGTGGACGACATCGCGATCGGCGCCGACTCCGAGGTGCTGCGCGCGCTGCGCTCCTCGCTCGCGCAGTACGGCGACTCGCGGCTGCCGGTCCGGGTGGATGTGCGTGAGCTGGTGCTGTTGCTGCTCTCGGCGCGGGTGAAGGTGGCCCGTGACCACACCTGGACGGTCGTCGAGCCACGGCTGCGGCAGGCGCTGCTGCGCGAATTCGGCAGCGGCCCAAGGGAGTTGGGTGCTCCCGCACGGCTCTCGGAGGTCATGGCGACCGCGCATTCGGTGCCGGGCGTGGACTACGTGGACGTGGACGTGTTCACCGGAGTTCCGGCGTCCGTCACCCCGAGCGGGCTCATCGGGCTCGCCGGATCGCTCGCCGAACCGCGCACCACGGTCCCGGCCAGGGCGGCCGAGTACGACGAGGACGTGCACCGGGTCACCGCCGATGGCGGGGAGACGCTCACGCAGATCGCCGCCCGGTACGGCATCCCGCTGGCCGAACTGCTGCGGCTCAACCCGGACATCACCGATACCCGCCGGCTGGAGAAGGGCCGGGCGGTCTTCGTCTTCCGGGGCATCCGGCCGGCCCAGCTCGCTCTGCTGTCGCCGCATGTCACGGACACGCTGATTCTGACGGAGGTGACCGACCGGTGAGCGACGGCCGTGACACCAGCCGCTACCGCGGCGGGGCGGCCGCCGGGCCGCAGACAACCGCGACAGGCGCACCGCTGCGCCGCGTGGGCGGAGAAGGGAACGAAAAGATGCAGCGCAGGGAACCCGACGGCCTCGCGGAGCTGCTCCCGCAGTGGCACCGAGTGCGCGACGCCGAGGGCGGAGAGCCGCTGCGCGCACTGCTCGCGGTGATCGCCGAGCAGGTCGACCGGGTGCGGGACGGGGTCGAGCAGAACTACGAGGACTGGTTCGTGGAGACGGCGGCGCCCTGGGTGCTTCCGTATCTCGGTGATCTGGTCGGCTACACCCCGCTGCCCGGCTATGAGCGGGTGCAGGCGCAGGGCCTGACGGGCCTCGGCGGCGAGGACGGCGACGATTCGCGCGCCCGGCTCGCCGCAGCGCTGGCACCGCGCCGCGACGTCGCCGCGACCGTCGCCAACCGGCGGCGCAAGGGCACGCCGGCACTGCTGGAGGAGCTTGCCCAGTCGGTCGCCGGATGGCCTTCGCGGGCCGTGGAGTTCTCCCGGCTCGTGTCCCATCAGCAGCCGGTCAAGCTGTACGGATCGGGCACCGAGGCCGTCAACGCGCGGCGGCGGGAGCGCGGCCGGCTCGTCGACGTCCGGGAAGGCGCGGCTCTGGATCTGGCGGGCGGCCCGTTCGGCTCGGTCGCGCTGTCCGTGAACGTGCGCCGGGCCGGCTCGGCCCGCACGCAGGGGGGCTACTCCCCCGCCGGCGTCGGGCTGTTCGTGTGGCGGCTGAAGCCGTACCACGTGACCCGCGCGCCCGCGTACTGCATCGACCGGGCCCGCAACCTCTACACCTTCTCGATTCTGGGCAACGACAGCCCGCTGGTGACCAAGCCGGTGCCCGAGCCGTCGACCGTACACATCGCGACGGTCGACAACGTCCCCGCGTACATCCGCCGCCGACAGCTCGCCGACCGGCTCGCGGACTACTACGGGCCCGGCAAGTCCTTCACGATCTGGCGTGACGGCCAGGACGAGCCGGTGCCGATGTCGGATCTCGTGGTGGCGGATCTGACGGACTGGCGCTACCGCCCGAAGCGCGGGCAGGTCGCCGTCGATCCGGTGCTCGGCCGGATCGCCTTCGGGTCGCGCTCGGCGCCGCGGCAGGGCGTGTGGGTCACCTACCACTACGCGTTCGCGGACGACATGGGCGGCGGAGAGTACCCGCGCGACCGTGAGTCGCCGACGGCCGCGAAGGTCTACCGGGTCGGCCCGGGCCAGTCCTACCAGCGGATCATGGACGCGTACGGCGACTGGCGGACCGACCGGCGGGCCGGGCACTGCGGCCCCGACGGCATCATCGAGATCACGCACAGCGGCGCCTACCAGGAGCAGCTGGACTTCGATCTGGATCCCGGCGACCGGCTGGAGCTGCGGGCCGCCGAGGGGACCCGGCCGGTGATCCGGCTGCTCGACTGGTACAGCAACCGGCCCGACGCGCTCAACATCCGCGCCCAGGAGGAGTGTGCGCACGACGCGCCGCGGATCGTGCTGGACGGTCTGCTGATCACCGGGCGCGGCCTCAATGTCACCGGGCCGGTGGGCGCGGTCGTGCTGCGGCACTGCACGCTCGTTCCGGGCTGGTCGCTGGAGCCGGAGTGCGACCCGCACTCGCCCGAGGAGCCGAGCCTGGTGCTCGACCGGACCACCGCGTGCGTCAGCGTCGAGCGCAGCATCCTCGGCACGATCGAGGTGATCGGCGACGAGGTGGGGCACGACCCGCTGGAGATCCACATCCGCGACAGCATCCTGGACGCGACCGGCCACGACCGGGCGGCGCTGTCCGCCCCGGACTGCCGCCACGCGCACGCCGTGCTGCACGCGCACCGTACGACCGTCATCGGCGAGGTCCACACCCATGCGGTGCAGATCGCCGAGAACAGCATCTTCACCGGGCGGCTGCACGTGGCCCGGCGGGGCATCGGCTGTGTGCGGTTCTCGTACCTGCCACCGGGCTCGCGCACTCCGCGCCGGCACCGCTGCCAACCGGATCCGGCGGGCCACGGGAACAGCGGGTCGGTGCGCCCGCTGTTCACCGGCGAGCGGTACGGCACGCCCGCGTACGGGCAGTTGGCCCACGGATGCGCCGAGGAGATCGTGCGGGGCGCGGAGGACGGCTCCGAGATGGGCGCCTTCCACGATCTGTACCAGCCACAGCGCATGGACAGCTTGCGGGCCCGGCTCGCCGAGTACACCCCGGCCGGTACGGACGCCGGGATCGTCCCCGTCACCTGATCCCCGTCACCCGATCCCCGCCACCTCGTCGCCGCCGTGCGACACGACTTCTCAACCGTTCGCCGAACTTCCGAGGGGGACCCCTTCCCATGCACGCAGACATCTCCCGCATCACCTACCGGCCGGACCGGCACTACTCGGCGGTGATCGCACAACAGGGCCGCGTCCAGCTCGACGCGGACGCCAATGAACAGGCCGCGATCCAGCTGGACCGGGCCCGTACCGTCGCCGCCGATCTGATCGGGCAGCACGGCGGCCCGGCCGGCGCGACCGGCCTCGCGGTGGGCTTCGACGGCCGCGGCCAGGAGCTCGACGATCTGACCATCGGGGGCGGTCGTTACTACGTGGACGGCATCCTGCTGGACGCCACGCGTCCGCGCCCCGGCACACCGGTCCCCGACGACGGGCATGCGGCCCACAAGGGCGACGAGAGCGACAAGGGTGACAAGGACGCCCCGGCGGCGCCGGCCGCAGCGGCGACCTGGACGTACTGGGACCAGCCCGACGGTTACCGGGACCCGGAACGCCCCGGTGACCGGCTGCCCGCCGAGCGCCCGTATCTGGCCTATCTGAAGGTGTGGGAGCGCTCGGTCACCGCGGCCGAGGACCCGCTGCTGCGGGAGGTGGCGCTGGGGTCCGCGATGCCCGACACGGCGGCGAGGCTGAAGGTCGTCTGGCAGGTGCTGCCGCTGGCGGGCTCGCAGCTGGAGCTCGAGGACGGCGCGGACAGCGACAAGGCCAACATCCGTGCGGCGTTCGCCAAGTGGGCGGCGGCGCAGGCCCCGACCGCGCGGATGGCGGCGCGCAGCGAGCGCCCGGACCACGCGGACGAGGACCCGTGCCTGGTCAAGCCGGACGCCCGCTACCGGGGCCCGGAGAACCAGCTGTACCGCGTGGAGATCCATGAGGGCGGCACGGCGCAGGAAGCGACGTTCAAGTGGTCCCGGGAGAACGGCTCGGTGACCTTCGCCGTCGACGGACTCGACGGCACCTGGGCGGAGCTGGCGTCGCTGGGCAGCGACGACAAGCTCGATCTGAACGTCGGCGACTGGGTCGAGCTGACGGACACGGCCTACGTCAGCCGCGGCGAGCCGCTGCCGCTGCTGCGGGTGGAGGAGGTCGATCTGCCGGGGCGGCGGGTGCGGCTGTCCGCCGAGCCGCACCCGTCGGTGGGGCGGCGCCCCGAACTCCACCCGTTCCTGCGGCGCTGGGACCACCGCGCGGGCTCCCGGCACACCAGCGGTGCGAAGGGTGCGAAGCAGGGGGCACCGAAGCCGCGGGGTGGCGCGCTGCGGATCGAGGAAGGCGGCTGGCTGCCGCTGGAGGACGGCGTACAGGTGTA
>NZ_JBSGZO010000392.1:0-8195 GCF_053611045.1 Streptomyces sp. NPDC054841
CCGGATGAGCCGACAGGGCCGCAGGGAATGATGGTGCTGCCGAGCAGTCGGGTTCCGTATCGGTGAGAACACAACCGACGGCTTGGCCATGCGCACAAAGTACTTGACGATCCCTTTGGCGGCTTCGGTTCCCCCGGCTGACCGCAGGGCAGCTGTCGCGCGCCATCTACGACGCCATCACTGGCAATTGGTCGTCGGACATCGTCGCCACCTTCCGCCGAGCCGAGGAAGACGGCCGGCGGTCTGTGACGGGGCGTCGGCACCCGTCAGCGACGCCGTTCTGTGCCGCTCATGCTCCTCTCCTCCAGGACCTCGTCCAAGGGGTCGAGCGTGACGACTCGACCGGATCGGCGCCGCAGGCATGCCGCCAGGCGGGCCTGGATGGCGCGGGCGGAGGAGTGCGTACGCGAGAAGGGCCTGCACGCGATCATCCAGGAGACCTCGCAGAACGAGCAGGCCGTGGAGGAGAAGATGCGTGTGGACGTTCACGTAGTTCTTCGGGGCTGAGTTCACGTGATTCCCCAGCCCCGGAGGTGGCTCTGGCGGCCAGCATCTACCGGCCAACGACCGCTTCGCGCAGATGGGTCGCGTCGGCAGCCTGCGGGGGGATCACGGCTGACCCTCTGTTCTCGGCGGTCGTTCCGTCACGGCAGCTCCTTGTCGCCGGCGAGCTGAGCACTGATCGACTCATCGAGTTCCCCCATGGTGCGGCAGAAGGCATCCTCGAGATCCACCTCGTAGTGGTGCGCAAGGATCAATACTGACCACAGGCAGTCGGCGAGCTCATGCTCCAGCGCCGCCCGACCGCCCGGGACATCTCGCGCACCTTCCTGAGCCATGATGAGCTTGGCCAGATCACCGACGTCTCCCACAAAGCCGAGCATGAACTCGTTTCGCGTCCATGCCCGTCCGCGTTCACGGCGGTTCAGCTCGTCGTAGAGGTCATGGATCCGTATCGCCCGCCTCTTCAGCTCGCCGCCCAGGTCCACAGAGCCCGCCCTTCCCGATGCAACGCGTTGAAATGATCGAGAACTGACCCTCTCGCTGGAGGCCCTTGATCGTCAACGGGGGACGATCAGTCGCCAATCCGGAACAGGTCAGGCCCCCGGTGCCGTTGAAGTCGGTTAGCCCTGCTCGTGAACACCCCAGGTGCCATCCGCTACTTGAGCGCCGGGCCGGCGACCGGCCCTGCCGCTCACTGACCAGCTCGTAGAGGTCATCAGCCTGGGCCGCGTTGAGCTGGCGCATCGCGAAGTCGTCGAGGATGAGGACGTCGGGTCGGACGAGTTCTGGAATCCGTTTCTCCCAGGTGCGGTCCGCGTGGCCGCTGGCCAGGTCTGCAAGGATCCGGCTGGTCTTGGCGAAGCGGACGTGGGCGCCCTGGCAATGCAACACGGGCGCGAAGGGCCATCACGAATTCGCTGTCGGTGGTCACCGCCGCTCAATCGCGACACGGCCCCGACGACACACAACGACTGCGGGCACAAGCCACTCGCGGTTGACCCACGCTGCGGAGAGGGGCGCGTCCACGCCGGTGCTGATGAAGCTGTCCGGGCATACGTCGGTTCGCAGCCTCGCGAAGTACGCGCGGGTGTCCGATGGAGTCTCCTGAACTCCCAGGCCGACACCGATCCCGCCGCGCGTCGTCATCGCCGGCGGTCGGGCGAATTGTCTGGGGCTGGAGAGGAGCATGATGAGTATGGAGACCTCCAACCCGTTGCGCGAAGCGGCATTTTATGACCTCTGCCAGAGGTCAGTACGGTCGGATTCATGGAGTGGAACTTTCAGACTGCAGAAGAACTCGCGGCTGCGTTGCGTGCCGGTGAAGTGACCTCGACGGAACTGACCGACGAAGCGATCGCCCGTATCGAGCGGGACGACAAGGAGATCAACGCGATCTGTGTGCCGGACTTCGACCGTGCACGGGCTGCCGCGCGCGGTGCCGACCAGGCGCGCGCCCGCGGTGAGGACCGGCCGCTGCTCGGCATTCCGGTGACGGTCAAGGAGTCCTACAACATCGCTGGGCTGCCCACGACCTGGGGCATGCCGCTACATCGGAACTACATGCCGGCCGAGGACGCGGTGCAGGTGTCGCGACTCAAGGCCGCGGGCGCGGTGGTGCTCGGTAAGACCAATGTGCCGGTGGGGCTGCAAGATATCCAGAGCTTCAACGAGATGTACGGCACCACCAACAACCCGTGGGATCACGGTCGCACGTCGGGTGGGTCCTCGGGCGGATCAGCGGCGGCCCTGGCGTCCGGGTTCGGCGCGCTGTCCATCGGCTCCGACCTCGCCGGCTCGTTGCGCACCCCCGCGCATTTCTGCGGCATCTACGCGCACAAGCCGACACTCGGACTGGCGGCAACCCGCGGCATGGTCGCGCCGCCGGCACCGCCATTGCCGGTCGACCTCGACTTCGCCGTCGTCGGTCCGATGGCGCGCACTGCCCGCGACCTCACGCTCCTGCTCGACGTCATGGCCGGACCGGACCCGCTGACGCACGGTGTGGCGTACGACGTGACGCTGCCGCCCGCGCGCCACGAGCGGCTCTGCGACTTCCGGGTCTTGGTCCTCGAGGAGCATCCGCTCATTCCGACCGGGGCCGCTGTGAGGGCGGGCGTGAACCGGGTGGCCGACGCGCTTGTCGACGGGGGCGCCCGCGTCGAACGGCACAGTCCGCTGCTGCCCGATCTGAGCGAAGCCGCGAGGCTCTACACGCAATTCCTGTTTTCGAGCTCCGTTGCACATTTTCCCGTCGAAGCGCACGAGCAGCTGCGGACCCGCGCCGCCGGACTGAGCGCAGACGACCAGAGTCTCGATGCGGCGCGGCTGCGCGGCATGGTGTTCAGCCATCTCGACTGGATCGAGGCGAACAGCCGTCGCGAGCTCCACCGCCACGGCTGGCGGCAGCTCTTCGCCGAGTTCGACGCCGTGGTGTGTCCAATCACGCCCACTCCCGCGTTCCCGCACGACCACAACCCCGATCCGAGGGAACGCCGGATCGACATCGACGGCGTCGAGTACCCGTACTTCGACCAGCTCGTCTGGGCCGGTCTGGCCACCATGCCCGGCCTACCCGCCACCGCCGTACCTGCGGGCCGGTCCCCCGAAGGTCTGCCGGTGGGAGTGCAGCTCATCGGCCCGACGCTCGAGGACCGCACCCCGCTGCGGCTGGCCGAACTGCTCGAGCAGAAGATAGGCGGCTTCCAGACACCGAAGTAGGGCGTACTACCGGGTGTCCGTCGAGGGCGAAGTGCGGATCAGGTGCAGCCCGCCGGCCTGGGCAGACAGCGAAAACTTCAGAGAATGTGCAACGACGCGGAACCGGAGACATTGCTGAAGAACCGGCTGGTGTCATTGAGTTCAGGACTGCGAATGGTCCAGACACGTCGGTCAGAGGGGCAGTATTCGGCCGTCGTCGAGCGGGGAATCGCGGTGAGTCCGGCTGTGCCGGCGCTCAGGCGTGATCGACGAGTTGCGCAACGCCCCTCTGGCGAGCACAGTGCGCGCAACAGAAGAACTGCCCGTCCGATTGAAGGCCATGGCCGAGGATGCGGCACTGGCAGTTGTCGCAGATCGGTGCCATCTTCTGTGCTGCGCACTCGATGCTGTCGAAGATGTGGACGGCTCCCGCGGCATGCACTTCGAAGGACATCTCGTAGTCGTTGTTGCAGACCTCGCACACAGCCATGAATGATCAGCTCCTCGTTGCTTCATGGACAGCCGGGCGCGGCCGGCGGTCGGCGTTCTTGGAAGGTATCGAGCAGACGCATCGAACCTCCGGCGGCACGTTGGGCAGGTCTCGACCGGCGTACTGGAATCACTCAGGTGGGCGCGGTGGGACGCATGACCGACGGTAGCGTGGCGGGCGTGGCAAACGAGGCCTATGACAATGCACGGCTCGCGGAACTCTACGATCCGCTCGATCCGGACCGCAGCGATCTGGACGTGTACGTGACCGTGGCGCGGGAATTGAAGGCACGTCAGGTCCTTGACGTGGGGTGCGGCACGGGTACGTTCGCGCTGATGCTGGCCGACCGCGGGCTGATGGTGACCGGCGTGGACCCGTCCGGGGCCTCCCTCGACGTCGCACGGTCCAAGCAGGGCAGCGAGCGGGTGCGGTGGATTCACGGCGATGCGACGGCGCTCCCGGAGATGCGGGTCGACCTCGCCACCATGACCGCCAACGTGGCTCAGGAGATCGTGGACTCGGAGATGTGGGAGGGTACCCTGCGCGGGATCCGCTCGGCGCTGCGGCCGGGCGGCCACCTCGTCTTCGAGACGAGGGACCCGGCCCGGCGGGCGTGGGAGGCGTGGAACCGGGCCGCGACCCACCGCGTCGTCGCCGTCGAGGAAGTCGGCCCCGTCGAGACCTGGGTGGACGTCACGGACGTCAGCTTTCCGCTGGTGACCTTCCGCGGCACCGTCATCTTCACGGCGACCGGTGAGACGCTCACATCCGACTCGACCCTCCGCTTCCGCGAGCGTGCGGAGGTGGAGGCCGCGCTGACCGCGCACGGCTACATCGTGGACGAGGTGCGCGACGCCCCGGACCGCCCCGGCCGGGAGTTCGTTTTCTTCGCCCGCCGCCCGGAGTGACCGGTCGGGAGGCCGCCCCGGCCGGCCGACTTCCACAAGGGCGGCGGGTTCCCGTACGTGGACCAGACCTTCACCTCCGATGTGACGGCGGGTGCCTGGGACGTCGATCGGTTCGGCGGTCATGCGGCGTTCACCGACACCGAAGGAAGGATCCGTATCAGGCCGGAGACCGTGCCGTGCCAGCCGGCCGTGGTGACCGACCTGGCCGTCGATGACGGGTTCGGGCCCTGGGGGCGACCGTACGCGCCGCTGGGCACCGGGCACGCTGGTGACACCTGGACACTGCCCCTGCCATCCCCCCATGAACAACGGTGCTTGGTCGGAGGTTGAGGAACATCGGAAGACGCTGCGGCGGACGCTCTACGAGACCTGCGCGCGGACGGAGGACATCCTGGGCCTTCACGCCGTCGCCGGAGCTTTCGCGGAGGTCACCGGCGTGCCGGCCCCCGGGGGCGCCCGGCGCTGAGCGGTCGTATGCGCCGTTGACGGCCGGGGCTCCTCCCGCGCCTCGGAGGCGCCCCGACAGGCCGGGCTGCTGAGGGTGGCACTAGCTCTGCGGGACGTCCTTGACGAACACGATGCCGTCGCTGGCCGCCAGGTGGGCCGGGTCAAGCGGGGAGTAGCCGAACCAGGGGGATACACGGGGCGCGGGCCGGGTGTCGCCGAGGGTGGTGGCCAGCCGGGGGGCGTCGACGACGTAGCGGTCCTCCGGGAGCGCGTACAGGAGTCCTTCGACGGTGTCCGGTGGCGGCGTGTCCACTCCCTGGTGCCGGATCGTGCCGAGGGCCGTGGCCAGGAAGGCGTACTCCTCGCCGAGCTGGGCGCTCACGAGCGCGCCGGCGCTCCACCACTCCAGCGGCATCCCGCCCATCCGCATCGTGCTCTTGCTCCGCTGGAGATGGCCGTTGTGGGCGTGGACGAGTGCCGGGCCCCGAGCGGCGACGGCGAGGAGGTTGTGGGCCATCATCTGGTCCCGCACGCTCACCAGCCGGGTCATGCGGGCCGGTGAGGTGTCGGCCATCCAGTGGTGGTAGCGCAGGAGGCCGGTGGCGGTGCGTGCGTACAGGCGCGCCCGGTCCCAGTCCTCCGGCGAGGTCGCCGTGATCAGGTGCGGCGTCTGCTGGTCGAGCAGCGCCACCAGATCGTCGGCGAGCAGCCGCAGCTCCCTGGCCTCGGCCGACTGCCCCACGGACCGGGACGCGTCCATCATCGCGCCGGGCTCGATCCACCGGTCGTCGGCGCCGAGCAGGCGGTCGAGCGTTTCCGCGGAGCAGGGGAGCAGGTCCGCGTCCACCTGGGCCGAGAGGTATTCGTGGAGTGCGATGAGGGCCTGCCGGGGGCTCGCGGCGCCGGTGATCTCCAGCGGGCCGTCGATACCGGCGAAGCGGAGCCGCTCGGACGCGGGCCGGCCGTCGTTGTACGCCCGTATCCAGCGCACGAGTTCGCGGTTGGCCGCGGACGCGCCCCACCCGTGACTGAATCCGCCCTCCATGACCTCGTCGAGGGTGCCCGTGCCCGAGGTGACGTAGTCGTCCACGACCAGGCCCATCATGCAGTCGCTCTCGATCGCGATCGTCCGGTAGCCCTCCTGCTCGACGAGCTGCCGGAACAGGTCGTTGCGCAGGTCGAGCAGAGTGTCCTCGCCGTGGGTGGGCTCGCCCAGGGCGAGCACCCGCGGCCGGGCCGGGAGCAGCCCCATGACGGCGGCGGCCTCGACGCCATGGGCGGTGTCCTTGATGTGAGTAGCCATGCCTTCAACGGTATCGTTGAACTTTCGGTTGAGACTTTCCCACGATATCGTCGGACCGGTGGGACGAAACCTTCAAAGCGGTGGGCAGCTCAGGCCGATCGATCTGGCGCGCGGGCACGGACTGTCCACTCAGGCGATCAGGAATTACGAGGAGGCCGGCATCCTTCCGGCCGCCGGTCGCACACCCCACGGCTACCGCACCTACACCTCGCTGCATGCGGGGGCCCTGCGCGCGTTTCTCGCCCTGGTGCCCGGTCACGGCCACCGGACGGCGACCTCGATCATGCGGGCCGTGAACGAGGGCGTGGTCGATGAGGCGTTCCGGCTCATCGACGAGAGCCACGCCCAGCTCCTCGACGACCGCCGGACCCTCCAGGCCGTGGAGAGGGCCCTCCGTGACCTGGAGCCCACAACGGCGCCCGAGCCCACAACGGCGCCCGGGCCCAGTGCGGGATCCGAGCCCGGTGCGCAGTCGGAGCCGGCCGTGGTGTCCGGGCCCGGCGACACGTTCATCGGGCCGCTGGCAGGGCAGCTCGGAATCCGGCCCGCGACGCTGCGCAAATGGGAGCGCGCCGGGTTGGTGCGCCCGCGCCGTGACCCGCTGACCGGGTACCGCGTCTACGGCGAGGCCGACGTGCGGGACGCCCGGCTGGCCCACCAGCTCAGGCGGGGCGGCTATCTGCTGGAGCAGATCGCACCGCTGATCGCCCAGGTGCGGGCGGCCGGTGGGCTGGAGCCGCTGGAGGCCGCACTGTGCGACTGGCGCGGGCGGCTGTCCGCCCGCGGGCGGGGGATGCTGGCCGGGGCCGCCGAGCTGGAGGCGTACCTTCGCGAGCACCCCGGTGGCCGCCAAGGCTGAGCGCCGGTCTTCGTTCCGATGTTCCTCAAGCCCCTGGTCCGCGGTGTGACGCCCCGGCCAAGATCCTCAACGATCTTCTAGCGTAGGCGCTTATGGACAAGGCGCAGCAGTTCGAAGAGCAGCGACCCCGGCTGTTCTCGTTGGCATACCGGATGCTCGGGTCGGCGGCGGAGGCGGAGGATGCCGTGCAGGATGCGTACCTGCGGTGGCACGGGGCCGAGCCCGGGCAGGTCGCTGCGCCGGGGCCGTGGCTGGCGAAGGTGCTCACGAATCTGTGCATGAACCGGCTGACCTCGGCGCGGGTGCGGCGTGTGGAGTACGTGGGGCCGTGGCTGCCGGAGCCGGTGCGGACCGATGACGGGTCACTGGGGCCGATGGAGACGGCGGAGCAGCGCGAGGCGGTGTCGCTGGCGGTGCTGGTGTTGATGGAGCGTCTGACGCCGCCGGAGCGCGCGGCGGTGGTGCTGCGTGACGCCTTCGGCTACAGCCATCGGGACGTCGCGGGCGTGATCGACTGCTCGGAGGCGAACGCGCGGCAGCTGTACCGCAGGGCGAAGCAGCATGTGGCGGACGGCCGGCAGAAGTTCGTGTCGTCCCCGGAGTTGAGCAGCGGGTTGCTGGCCCGGTTTCTGGAGGCGGCGGCTCAGGGGGCGATGACGCAGTTGGAGGCGCTGCTCGCCGACGACGTGGTCGCGTGGTCGGACGGTGGTGGCAAGGTCGGTGCGGCGCGGCGGCCGGTCGTCGGCCGGGAGAGGGTGGCTCGGTTCCTGGCAGGCCTGTCCGCCCGGTGGGCGAGTGGGGTGCGGATGGAGGTCGCCGAGGCGAACGGCGGTGCGGTGGTGCTCGGCTGGGAGGACGGCGAGCTGACTTCGTTGGGTGCGCTGGAGGTCGGCGAGGCGGGAATCATCGGGATCCGGATCGTCCGTAACCCTGACAAACTAGCTTTTTTGTCCGGTCAGTTGCGGGAGCTGTCACAGAACACGTGAG
>NZ_JBSGZO010000393.1:0-8169 GCF_053611045.1 Streptomyces sp. NPDC054841
ACCAGGACCTGGTCGGCCGGGCCGAACCCGCCGACGCGCACGTCGGAGGCGCCACCGCCGGAACCCCCGCCGCCGTGCGCGCCGCCGCCGCCCGCGCCGTGGCCGTATCCGCCGGGGCGGGCGTACTCCCCGCGCCGGGAACTGCCGGGGATGCCGGCCGCTCCCACGGTGAGCTGAAGGACCTGACCGGGGGTGACGGTCAAGGTGGCTCGGGTGTGGCCGCCCAGGCCGCCGGGGGCCCCGGTACTGGGCGGGTTGGGAGTGACGTACCCAGCCGCGCTACCGCCTTCTGCTCCGAACAGGTCCACGGTCACGGCGCTGACCCCGGCCGGGACGGTGAAGGTGTCCGTGCCGGGCTCGGTCCAGCTGCATCCGGCGCCGGGGTCGGTGGTGCGGGTGCCCGTGGCGCCGCAGACGGCCTCGGCCGCGCTGGCCGCTGCGGGGTTCGGGGCGAGCGCCGCGGCGAGGAGCACCGTGGCGCCTGCCAGCACCAGAGCGGGGGTTCGCGCAGGTCGCAATGTGTTCATGTGTCAGTTCTTCTGCTGTCTCCGGGGGATGGGATGCCGTGCGGAATCAGGCGCCGTCGTCGGCGCACAGCGCCCATGCGTCGGTGTAGGTGTTCGGGGAACCGCCTCCGCCGGTGTGGGCATCGGCGGTCCAGTACGCGGCCGTGGTGGTTCCGTCGCCGACCGGGCTGCCGCCGGAGGTGCTGGGGTAGCTGCCGTTGAGGTGGTCGCCGACCGAGCCGGGGCCGGTGAAGTTGGTGGTGGTGAGGCTGCCCCCGCTGATCGCGGCGCTGCCGCTGACCAGCGTGCCGTCGCCCTCGCCGCAGCCGGCTGTGGCCGTCTGCCCGGTGGTGGCGGCGGTGGGACCGCTCACCGAGGTGTGGCGGACGGTGACCGTGGCGCCGCTGACGTCGATGCCGCTTCCGCTGCAGATGGCATAGGCGTAGGTGGTGTTGTTGCTGTTGCCTCCCCCGCCGTTCCAGCCGACCGCGGTCCACGAGTCGGGGTTGGTCTCACCGTTGGCGGCGGCCTTCTGGCCGAAGCCGTGGGCGGAGTTGTTGAAGGTGGGGAAGCTTGCGATCGGCTTGAGGCTGCCGACGCTCGCCGGGGTGATGTGGGCGCCGCCGCCGAGCAGGCGGGTGTTCGCGGGACAAGTGGCGGTGACGAGGCCGACGGTGCCGCTACTGGTGGGTCCGGCCAGCTTGTTCATCACCACCTGGGTGTGGTTGACGAGGCCGCTGCTGAAGCACATGGCGTACGGGGTGCTGGAGAAGGAGCCGTTGACCGCTCCCCCGCTCCCGCCGATGCCCAGCCAGTGGGTGACGTCGGTGCCGACGACCCCGGTGGAGCCGAGGTACTCGGTGCTGCCGTCGGGGCTGGGCACGGTGCCGTTGACCTTGTTGCCGTTGGAGGAGCTACCCGTTCCGATGGTCTGGCTGATGCCGCCGCCGGAGACCAGGCCGCTGGAGCAGGCGGCATCGGTGGTGATTTCGGCGAACGTGGCGGCGGGGCCGGCAGTGGCTCCGGGGGTGCGGACGGTGACCCCGACGGAATTGGCGTACGCGGCGAGAGGCACGGTCACCGCCAGAGCGGCACCCGCCACGAAGGCGAGGGCCCGGCCCAGGTGGCGAGGGCGTCGACGAAAGGCAGGGTTCATGGGATCCATCTCCTCGGATCTCCGCAGGGTGGCAGCCCGGTGCGGCGGGCGGCAGATGTGCACCGTAGCAGCGGAATGAGCCTGCATCTATGGGTCGTTCATGGAGTGAGACCTCGCATATGCGAGGTTGATGGACCTTCGCGCTCGTCAGCCTCTGGTGCGGGGCCGGCCCCCTTGATCCGCGTCACGCTGAGAGCTGGAAGTCCAGTTCAGGCGACAGCTTGACAATGAAGTCAAGCAGTCGCTTGAGTTCAATCGTGAGGCCAGAGAAAACAGACCTTCGCCGCGAGGCCGGTCAGCGAACGCGGGACGATCTGCTGTCGGCTGCTCTCGAGCTGCTTGCGCAACGGGGGCAGGAAGGCGTGACCCTCCGTGAGATCACCCAGAACGCCGGAGCCAACGTCGCCGCGGTGAGTTACCACTTCGGATCACTGAAGGCGCTGTGCGATGTGACGATCGAGCACGCGCTGGAGCGATATCTGGACGCGCAGATTCGGGAGCTCGACGCTCTGGCCGGGAGCGCGACGCTGAGCGAGTTGGCCGAGGCCTTCGCACGGCCGATGGTGAGAGCGCTCGTGGCCGGGGGGCAGGATCTGGCCGTGATGCGGACCGTGGCGCGGATGGGGATCGATCCGCCCGAAGGGTGGGAGAAGCTGGCCGGAAAGTTCGAGCAGGCCCGACGGCAGGCGGTGCGGGTACTGGCGGCGAACCTTCCCGACGCCGACGAGCGGGAGCTCGTCTTCCGTGTCCGCTGTGCGGCCGGGATGCTGAACTGGCTCGCACTGGCGCCCATCGGGGCCGAGCTGGGGGCCGAGCCCGCCGAGCGGGTGGAGCGGATGCTCATCCCCGCGGTGGCCGGCGCGCTCCGGGGAGCCCGGTAAGCGCCTGATACCGCCGAATGGGCCATGCCGGCCCAGCGCCACGATGAATTCAAGCGTTCGCTTGACAAGGCAGCCGGCCCCTGCCCACAATTTCAATCAAGTATTTGAATGGATTCTCTCGCACAGGAGGGCACCATGAACACCGACGCGGAGACCGTGGTCCGGGCGGCATACCGAGCGGCCGAGGGCAGCGTCCTGGACGTGCAGGGCTCCGTAGACCTGTTCGCCGAGGACGGCGTCTTCAACAACGTCGTCGCCGGCGAGAGCTACCGCGGTGAGCACCTTGGCGACCTGGTCGCCTTCATGGGAGCGCTCGCGCCCGACGTGCACCGCGAGCTGCACCGGTTTCATGTCATGGGCGACGTCGTCGCGGTCGAGCTGACGATCCAGGGCACCTTCACCGGGCCGTTCGAGACACCCGCCGGCACCATCCGGCCGACCGGCGCCGAGCTCAACATCCCCACGGCCGACTTCTGGTACGTCGAGAACGGCAGGATCAAGGAGTTCAACTGCAACGTCGGCCTCAGCGTCATGCTCGCCCAGCTCGGCGTGCAGCCCGACTTCGCCTCCGCCGTCACGGCGTCGGCCGCCGTGCCGAGCTGACCGAACCGCTCCGGTCGACCCCCGCACCATGCTGCCGCGCACCGCGCCCGCCCGATCACCGACCTTCCGGGCAGCGCATGTCCCGCAGACGCTAGTGCCGTGGCCGGAACGGTTCACCGGCTCGCGACGCCCTGCACGGCACCTCGCTGCGTTGTCGCATCACCCAAGTACGTCCAGTACGAGGGCGATACTCCGCCTTGCGATGCGTCCCCTCGGCCCTCCGGGCCTGGGGAGACCCCATGCACCGGACGCCGCGAGCTTCCCGGCAAACCTTTCCGGCCACGGCACTAGACACCACGAAGAGGCAGGCCAACCATGCCCACCATCGGCATCATCCTCGGCAGCACCCGGCCCAACCGCGTCGGAGACCAGGTGGCGCGCTGGGTCCTCGACCACGCCTCGCGCCGGACCGACGCCGGCTTCGAGCTGCTCGACCTGCGCGACCACCCCCTCCCCCACCTCGACGAGCCGCTGCCTCCCTCGGCCAGTACCAGAACGAGCACACCCGGCGCTGGGCCGAGACCATCGCCGCGTACGACGGATTCGTCATCGTCACCCCCGAGTACAACCACGGCGTCCCCGGTGTTCTGAAGAACGCCCTGGACTACCTCTACGCCGAGTGGAACAACAAGGCCCTCGGCCTGGTCTCCTACGGCGCCGCGGGCGGCGCACGCTCCGCCGAACAACTGCGCCTGGTCGCCGCCGAGCTCCAGATGGCCGACGTGCGCCAGCAAGTCATGCTCTCCCTGTTCGCCGACTTCCAGGACTTCGGCGTCTTCAAGCCCGGCGACCGCAACCTGCGCGCGCTGGACACCATGCTCGACCAGGTCATCGCCTGGACCTCGGCCCTCGCTTCGCTTCGGACCGCCCCGCTCGTCGCGACCTGACCCGCTCGGCCGCGCGGACCGGTGGACCTCCGCTACAGCGACCGACCAGCCCACACGAACGGACTCACCATGACCAGATCCGCCGCCGACCTGATGCGAGTCAACCTTCTCGAGGTGTTCAACGAACCCGACCCGGACCGTCGGGCCGCGGTCATTGCCGAGAACTACGCCGAAGGTGTGGTGTGGCATGAACCCGACCGCATCAACCGTGGGCGCACGGAGCTCACGCGCCGCGCCGCAGAGTTGCGTGCCGAGAACCCGGACTGGGTCTTCCGACCCGCAGGCGGCGCGTCGGAGCTCGACGACATCGGCCACCTCGGTTTCCAGTACGGCCCGGCCGACGGTCGACCGCCGATGGTCAGCGGCATGGACATCGCCCGAACCAGGGACGGCGCCATCATCGAGCTCTACACGATCGTCACGGAGATCCGTCAGCCGTCCTAGGCAGAACACTCAGCCGGCATCCGCGAGCATCCCCTCGGACAGCGTCCACAGGCTCCGGGCCCCGGCCGGGTCAACGGCGTAGCGGGCCACGCCGAGCACCATGGCGAACCAGCCCCGAACCGGGCGTGCGACCACATTGCGACCACCACACCCCCGGACGCACGAAAGGCCGTCCTCTCATTCATGAGAGAACGGCCTCCGACCTGCGTAATGCAGAGTCGGGACGACAGGATTTGAACCTGCGACCCCTTGACCCCCAGTCAAGTGCGCTACCAAGCTGCGCCACGTCCCGATGCCCGTCTGACCTGGGGTTTCCCCCGGCCGAACGCGCACGAGAACCATACCGCACTTCGCCCGGTGGTCACGAACCGATTGCCTGTTGACCTCAAGTGCGGTTGAAGTTGCACGGTGGGTGCCATGACGAACACGGCGCTCACCGATGTGCGGGACCCCGCACGCGACTACCGGTACCAGGATCTGCACCGCCTCATGGGCCTGATGACGGGCGACGAGAAGCACGGGCCCGCCGCGACCTCGACGCTCGATGCACTGTGGGTGCTCTACGACCGGGTGCTCCAGGTGGCGCCGGAGACGGCCGGCGCGCCCGGCCGGGACCGGTTTCTGCTCTCGAAGGGGCACGGGCCGATGGCGTACTACGCCATCCTCGCCGCGAAGGGATTCTTCGACGAGGAACTGCTGACCGGCTTCGGCTCGTACGACTCGCCGCTCGGGCACCACCCCGACCGGATGCTCGTGCCCGGGGCCGAGATCGGCAGCGGGTCGCTCGGCCACGGGCTGCCGCTGGCCGTCGGGACCGTGCTGGGGCTGCGGGCGCAGGGGCTCACCGATCCGCGGGTGTGGGTACTGATCGGGGACGCCGAACTGGACGAGGGCAGCAATCACGAGGCCCTCGCATACGCCGGGCCCGCGGGGCTCGAGCAGCTGCACACGCTGGTGATCGACAACGCGTCCGCGTCCTACGGCCGGCCCGGCGGCATCGCCTCGCGCTTCGAGGCCGCGGGCTGGTCGGCCGAGACCGTGAACGGCCGGGACCACGAGGCGCTGCACGAGGCCTTCACCGCACCGCACCCGGGCCGGCCGCGGGCCGTCGTGGCCCGGGTCGAGCCCAAGAACGCCTGACGAGCACAGTCGACCACCACAAAAGGGGGATATTGATCATGGACACGATGCGCGACCGCTTCATCTCGACCACCACGCGCCTGCTGGACGAGGACCCGCGGCTCGCCCTGGTCCTGGCCGAGATCAGCAGGGACGGCTTTCGGCACGCCGAGCGCAAGCACCCCGACCGGGTGATCAACGTCGGCATCCGGGAACAGCTGATGATCGGGGTCGGCGGCGGGCTGGCGCTGACCGGTCTGCGGCCGATCGTGCACACCTTCGCCAGCTTCCTGGTGGAGCGGCCGTTCGAGCAGGTCAAGCTGGACTTCGGGCACCAGGGCGCAGGCGGGGTCCTGGTGAGCGCAGGGGCCTCGTACGACTGGCCCGCGGGCGGTTTCACCCATATGTCACCGGGCGATGTGGCGCTGCTCGACACCCTCGACGACTGGACCGTCCATGTGCCCGGGCATCCGGACGAGGCGGAAACGCTGCTTCGGCATGCCGCTGCCGCCGGGGACGACCGGGTGTACGTCCGGCTGTCCCTGCAGTCCAACGAGCACGCGCGGACGGTAGACGGCTCCGGTTTCCTGACCGTACGGGAAGGCCGCGGCGGGACCGTGATCGCCGTCGGACCCATGCTCGACAACGTCCTGGCAGCGACCGAGGGCTTGGACGTGACCGTGCTCTACGCGACGACCGTACGCCCCTTCGACGCGGCGACGGTGCGCCGCGCGGCCGGCGGCGGAGCGGCCGACGTGGTGATCGTCGAGCCGTATCTCGCGGGGACCTCGACGGCCGCCGCGAACGACGCCCTCGCCGATGTCCCGCACCGGGTGCTCGGCCTGGGAGTCGCCAGGCAGGAGTTGCGGCGGTACGGGCAGATCGAGGAGCATCTGACGGCACACGGCCTGGACCCGGCGGGCCTGCGGACGCGCATCGAACGGTTCCTGGCCCCCGCCGACCAGCGCTGAGCCGACGCTCCGGCCCCGCCTTACGTCTGCTCCCGCGCCGGCGGCGCCAGCCAGGACGCGACCGCTTCCGCGATGGGCTGACCGGTCTCCAGTTCGATGAAACCGAACTGGCCTCCCTGGTTGCACTCCAGGAACCACCAGACGCCCTCCTCGTCCTCGGCGAAGTCGAAAGCGGCGTAGGCGAGGCCGGCGAGGCTCACGTAGTCGCGAACGGCCCGGGCGATGCGGTCCGGGACGTCCGTGGCCGCCCAGGCATGGCCGGTGTCGCCATAGCGCCCGTCCACCTGTCCGGACACGGTCGCCTTCCGGGCGGCGAACAACCGCCCGCCGACCGCGGTCAGCCGGATGTCGGCCTGCTTGGGGATGTACTGCTGAAGAAGCGTGGGTGCGGCCGCCACTCCGGCGAAGTCGGTGTCCGGGCCGATACGGGTGGTGGGCAGCGCGACCGGAGGATCGCCGGACGGCGGGCCCGAGGCGGCTTTCACCACGATGTCCCGGTACTGAGCCGCGAACTGACGGGCCACTCGCGGGAATGTGGTGATGACCGTGGGCGGTACGGCGAAACCACTGCGGTGCGCCAGACCCAACTGCCACGGCTTGCAGCGGGCCTGCGCGGAGACGCAGGGGTGGTTCATCCAGCGTACGGTGGCGGAGTACAGCATTCCGTACAGGGCCTGCTCGGTCTCGGCGGTCAGCCACTCCGAGGGCTCGGGGGCGTGCGCCGCCGGATCGCCGGGTCTGCGCACCCATATGGAGCGCAGGGCCCCCATGCTCACCAGGCGCCCGTCCGTCGACAGATGGCCGTAGAAGTCACCGCGGACGTACTCGGCCGACAGCGCGGCTTCACCAGGAAGGTCGGCGGGATCGAGGCGCACCAGGGGGACACCGCGGTCGTGCAACTTGGCGACCACCATGTCCGCCGTGACGTCCTCCCGGGACGTCAGGATCAGCACAGTCATCAGTGTGCCGGGCCGTCAGTCGTCGAAGTGCGTCTTGGAACCGGCGGTGGACGTCGTCGTACCGGCGGCCAGGATCAGCTCGCGGTCGTTGATGGCAGGCCGCCCGTCCGGCAGCACATTCAACTGGAGAGCGGAGTCGTACGTGTAGGACACGACGACCGCTGGACTCTCGGCCGGAAGTACGTAGTTGAGTACGAACGGTCGCATGAGTCTCCTTCGTCGACTGTCGGTGCACACGTAACAGTACGTGCCGATGTTGTAGGGCACTCATTACGTTCCGTCACTTTCAGTTGAGGTGGGCGTGAATGTCATCACAACGGACCCGACCCCATCGAATAGACGGGCGAGCGATCGGGTGGGGTTCCCAAGTCACGTCACAGAATGCGGCGTTGACTCATGCGGTCGTGGCGTCGGCGCAGCCGCGACCAGCGCCTTCCGGCGGACCAGAGGCCGGTGGGGGCGCATCGGAACGGCCGCCGCCCGGACACGCGAAGTACACGCGGGGCGCCGCGCACGGCGCACCTCAGTGATCAGCCTCACAGAGCCGGCGCGACGCCGCGACCCTCGCTCAGCAGGCCGGACTCGGCCCGGAACAGCTCCGGGCGACCTCCGTCAGCAGGATGCCCATGCGCCAGATGCCCGT
>NZ_JBSGZO010000394.1:0-8155 GCF_053611045.1 Streptomyces sp. NPDC054841
TGCCGGCACAGGTCGTACACGGCGCCCTCCACACATCCCCCGGAGACCGACCCGATCGCCGAGCCCTCGCCGTCGACGGCGAGCGCGGCACCGGGCTGACGGGGCGCACTGCCGCCGACCGCCACCACGGTGGCGACGGCGAAGTCACGCCCCTGCTCGACCCACCGGTGCAGCTCGTCGGCGATGTCCAGCATGTCGGTCTCCTCATGGTTCAGGGAATGCGCGGAGGGCTGGGTCCCGTCCGCCCGATCTTGCCCCGGGCTCGACCGGGCGGACAGGACCTGGGCGGGGTCAGTGGACCCCCAGCCACCCTTCGATCGGGTTGAGGGCGAAGAACACGATGAAGATCGCGGCCAGGCCCCACATGAAGCCGCCCACTTCACGGCCCTTGCCCTGGGCGGCCTTGATGGCGACGTAGGAGAGGACACCGGCGGCCACACCCGGGGTGATGCTGTAGGTGAACGGCATCAGCACGACGGTGAGGAAGACCGGGATGGCGACCGAGCGGTCGCTCCAGTCCACGTGCTTGGCGTTCTGCATCATCATCGCGCCGATGACGACCAGGGCCGCGGAGGCGACCTGGGGTGGCACGATCGCGGTGAGCGGGGTGAAGAAGAGGCAGGCGGCGAAGAACAGGCCGGTGACGACCGAGGAGAGGCCGGTCCTGGCTCCCTCTCCGACGCCGGTGGCCGATTCGACGAACACGGTCTGGCCGGAGCCGCCCGAGACACCGCCGATCGCACCGCCGGCACCGTCGATGAACAGCGCCTTCGACAGACCGGGCATCCGGCCCTTGTCGTCGGCGAGGTTGGCCTCGGTGCCGACACCGATGATGGTGGCCATGGCGTCGAAGAAGCCGGCCAGCACCAGCGTGAAGACGATGAAGCCGACGGTGATCGCCCCGACGTCGCCCCAGCCGCCGAACTCGACGTGTCCGAAGAGCGAGAAGTCGGGCATGGAGACCGCGCTGCCGCCGAGCTCCGGCGGGGCCATGTTCCACGCCTTGGCGTCGAGGCCGGCCACGTTGTGGACGACGACCGCGACCACGGTGCCGACGACGATGCCGATCAGGATCGCGCCGGGGATCGCGCGGGCCTGCAGCATGAAGATCAGGAGCAGGGTGAAGCAGAAGATCAGGACGGGCCAGCCCGCGAGCTCGCCGCCGACGCCGAGGGTGACCGGCGGTCCGAACTCCGAGCCCTTGCCGACGAAGCCCGACTTGACGAGGCCGATCAGGGCGATGAACAGGCCGATGCCCATGGTGATGCCGTGCTTCAGCGGGAGCGGGATCGCGTTCATGATCAGCTCACGCAGACCGGTGACCACCAGGAGGCAGATCACCAGGCCGTACGCCACACACATGGCCATGGCCTGCGGCCAGGTCATCTGGGGCACGACTTGCGAGGCGAGAACGCCGGAGACGCTCAGGCCGGCCGCGAGGGCGAGCGGAACCTTGCCGACGAAGCCCATCAGCAGGGTGGTCGCGGCGGCCGCGAAGGCAGTCGCAGTGATGAGTCCCGGCTGGCTGAGGACGTTGCCCGCAACGTCCTTGCCATTGAGGATCAGGGGGTTGAGCAAAAGGATGTACGCCATCGCCATGAAGGTGGTGATGCCGCCGCGCACCTCACGCGCGACCGTCGATCCTCTTTCGGATATGTGAAAGTACCGGTCGAGCCAAGACCTGCCGGCGGGGATGTGCGAGCCGGGGCCCGCGTCCTCCGATGCGGTCTTGGGCTCCACTGACGACTGGGTCATGATGCCTACTCCCAAGGTTCACAGGGGCACCCGCATAAGACTTGGAACGTCAGACAAGCTGCGGGATTTGGGATCTTGCATTGGCTGCACGACCCGGGGGACGGCCCGAGACGAACGGGGCTGCAGATCGGGGAGCCACGGGGAATGGCTCGACTCTGCAGTTCTTCGGGTGTTGCTGTGTGTTGCTGTGTGTTGCTGGTGTTGCTGCTGACCGCGAGCGGTGCGGCTCCGGGTCGAAGGCGGTCCGGGGACGAGTCCCCGGGAACCACCTCCGCTCCGGACGGGGGAGGGGTCCTGGGGACAGGTCCCCAGGCCACCTCCCCCGGAGAGGGAAGCGATCCAGGAGACGAGTCCCCAGGCCACCTCCCCCGGAGGGTTACGTGCCGGTGAGGTGCTCGGGGCGTACCGGCGTCCTGTCGAGCTCCAGCCCCGTCGCGTTCCGGATCGCCGCGAGGACGGCCGGGGTGGACGACAGGGTCGGGGCCTCGCCGATGCCACGGAGCCCGTACGGGGCGTGCTCATCGGCCAGTTCGAGCACATCGACCGGGATGGTCGGCGTGTCGAGAATCGTGGGGATCAGATAGTCCGTGAAGGAGGGGTTGCGCACCTTCGCGGTCTTCGGGTCGACGATGATCTCCTCCATGACCGCCACGCCCAGGCCCTGGGTGGTGCCACCCTGGATCTGGCCGACGACGGACAGCGGGTTGAGAGCCTTGCCGACGTCCTGGGCGCAGGCCAGCTCGATGACCTTGACCAGGCCCAGCTCCGTGTCCACCTCGACGACCGCGCGGTGCGCGGCGAACGAGTACTGGACGTGGCCGTTGCCCTGACCGGTGCGCAGGTCGAAGGCCTCGGTGGGACGGTGGCGCCACTCGAGCTCCAGCTCGACGGCCTCGTCCTCCAGCACATCGACCAGGTCGGCGAGGACCTCGCCGCCGTCGGTGACGACCTTGCCGCCTTCGAGCAGCAGCTCGGCGGTGGCCCAGGCCGGGTGGTACGAGCCGAACTTGCGGCGGCCGATCTCCAGGACCTTCTCGCGGACGGCCTCGCAGGAGTTCCTGACCGCGCCGCCGGTGACGTACGTCTGGCGGGAGGCCGAAGTGGAACCGGCGGAGCCGACCTGCGTGTCGGCCGGGTGGATCGTCACCTGCGTGACACCCAGCTCCGTGCGGGCGATCTGGGCGTGGACGGTGACACCGCCCTGGCCGACCTCCGCCATCGCGGTGTGCACGGTCGCGACCGGCTCACCGTTGATGACCTCCATGCGCACCTTGGCGGTGGAGTAGTCGTCGAAGCCCTCGGAGAAGCCGACGTTCTTGATGCCGACCGCGTAGCCGACACCGCGGACGACGCCCTCGCCGTGTGTGGTGTTGGACAGACCGCCGGGCAGGGCGCGTACGTCCGCGTCACCGCCGGCGACCTCCCACTGGCGCTCCGGCGGGAGCGGGCGGGCCTTGATGCGGCGCAGCAGTTCGGCCACCGGGGCCGGCGAGTCGACCGGCTGGCCGGTCGGCATGATCGTGCCCTGCTCCATGGCGTTCAGCTGCCGGAACTCGACCGGGTCGATACCCAGCTTCGCCGCCAGCTTGTCCATCTGTGCCTCGTAGGCGAAGCACGCCTGGACCGCGCCGAAGCCGCGCATCGCGCCACAGGGCGGGTTGTTGGTGTAGAGCGCGATCGCCTCGATGTCGACGTCGTCGATGACGTACGGGCCGACGGAGAGGGAGGAGGCGTTGCCGACGACCGCCGGGGAGGCCGACGCGTAGGCGCCGCCGTCCAGGACGATCCTGCACTTCATGTGCGTGAGCTTGCCGTCCTTGGTGGCGCCGTGCTCGTAGTAGAGCTTCGCCGGGTGACGGTGGACGTGCCCGAAGAAGGACTCGAACCGGTTGTAGACGATCTTGACCGGCTTGCCGGTGCGCAGGGCCAGCAGACAGGCGTGGATCTGCATCGACAGGTCCTCGCGGCCGCCGAAGGCGCCGCCGACGCCGGAGAGCGTCATACGGACCTTCTCCTCGGGCAGGCCGAGGACCGGGGCGATCTGGCGGAGGTCCGAGTGCAGCCACTGGGTGGCGACGTACAGGTCGACACCGCCGTCCTCGGCGGGTACGGCGAGGCCGGACTCGGGGCCGAGGAAGGCCTGGTCCTGCATGCCGAACGTGTACTCGCCCTTGACGATCACGTCGGCGCGCTCGGCGGCCTCGTCGGCGTTGCCGCGGACGATCGGCTGGCGGTGCACGATGTTCGGGTGCGGGACGTGACCGATGTGGTGGTCGTCGCGGCCCTCGTGGACCAGGACCGCGTCGGGCGCGGTGGCCGAGGCCTCGTCGGTGATGACAGGCAGCTCGGCGTACTCGATCTTGATCTTGGCGGCGGCGCGGCGCGCGGTCTCCGGGTGGTCGGCGGCGACCAGGGCCACCGGCTCACCGTGGTGGCGGACCTTCTTGTGCGCGAGGACCGGGGTGTCCTGGATCTCCAGGCCGTAGTTCTTCATCTCGGCCGGCAGGTCGTCGTACGTCAGCACCGCGTAGACGCCGGGCATCGCCACGGCCTCGGAGATGTCGATCGACTTGATCTCGGCGTGCGCGACGGTGGAGCGCAGCGTCTGGCCCCAGAGCATGTCCTCGTGCCACATGTCCGAGGAGTACGCGAACTCACCGGTGACCTTGAGGGTGCCGTCGGGGCGCAGCGTGGACTCGCCGATGCCGCCCTTGGTCTGCGATCCCTGGGTGACCTTGGTGGGTGTGCCTGCCGGGACGGCGGCGACTCGTGGATTCAGCGCCATGGTGCTCAGACCGCCTCTTCCTGACGGGCGGCCGCGAGACGGACCGCGTCGAGGATCTTCTCGTAACCGGTGCAGCGGCAGAGGTTGCCGGAGAGCGCCTCACGGATGTCCGCGTCGGACGGGGAGACGTTGCGCTCCAGCAGCTCGTCGGCCGCGACCAGCAGACCCGGGGTGCAGAAGCCGCACTGCACGGCGCCGGCGTCGATGAACGCCTGCTGGATCGGGGCGAGTTCGGTGCCTTCACCGGTCTGCGAATCGCTGACCCCGTCGGATGGGCGAGCTTTCCACTGCTGGGCTTCCTGCAGGGACGTGCCGCAGGCGCCGGTGCCACAGGCACCACCGTGCTCGGAGCGCTGCTTGGCGAAGTCCGCGAGCCCCTCGACGGTGACGACCTCGCGGCCCTCGACCTGACCGGCGGCGACCAGACACGAACAGACCGGCACCCCGTCGAGGCGGACCGTGCAGGAGCCGCACTCGCCCTGCTCACAGGCGTTCTTGGAACCGGGCAGACCCAGGCGCTCACGCAGCACGTAGAGGAGGCTCTCGCCCTCCCAGACGTCGTCGGCTTCCTGCTTACGGCCGTTGACCGTGAAATTCACGCGCATGGTTATGCAGCTCCTTCAAGCGTGCGGCCGGTGCCGCGGTACTGCTCCCAGGTCCAGCCGAGCGTGCGGCGGGCCATGATGCCGACCGCGTGACGGCGGTACTTGGCGGTGCCACGGACGTCGTCGATCGGGTTGCAGGCGGCGGAGGCCAGCTCCGCGAACTGCTTGGCGATCGAGGGAGTGATGATCTTGCCGCTCTCCCAGAAGCCGCCTTCTTCGAGCGCGGCGTTCAGGAACTCCTCGGCGGCCTTGGCGCGCACCGGGGTGGGCGCGGCCGAGCCGATGCCGGTCTTCACCGTGCGGGTCTCGGGGTGCAGCGCGAGACCGAACGCGCACACCGCGATGACCATCGCGTTGCGGGTGCCGACCTTCGAGTACTGCTGAGGCCCGTCGGCCTTCTTGATGTGGACGGCCCTGATGAGCTCGTCCGGGGCGAGCGCGTTGCGCTTCACGCCGGTGTAGAACTCGTCGATCGGGATGAAGCGCGTACCCCGTACCGACTCGACCTCGACCTCGGCGCCGGCGGCCAGCAGGGCCGGGTGGGCGTCACCGGCCGGGGACGCGGTGCCGAGGTTGCCGCCGACGCCGCCGCGGTTGCGGATCTGCGGCGAGGCCACGGTGTGCGAGGCGAGCGCCAGGCCGGGCAGCTCGGCCCGCAGGTTCTCCATGATCTGGGTGTACGGGACGGAGGCGCCCAGGCGGACGTTCTCCTCGCCGACTTCCCATTCGCGCAGCTCGACGATGCGGTTCAGGTCCAGGAGGTACTCGGGCCGCCGGTGGTCGAAGTTGATCTCGACCATGATGTCGGTGCCACCCGCAATGGGCACAGCGGTGGGGTGCTCTGCCTTGGCGGCGAGCGCCTCCTCCCAGCTGGCGGGGCGAAGGAAGTCCATGAGTGGCTCTCTTCTACGTGGTTCGGTCGTTCGCAGGGGCTGGGGACGGCCGGCCCTCGACTGGTTATTCATGTCCTGTTAACGCGGTGTGGCCCAAGTACACAAGCACCGTCTCGCCCGGTGCAGTCACCGAAACCATGAAGGAGTTGGCTGGTCGCCACCCCCGTCTTGTAGATTCGAACGAAAGGCGGGGCTCAGTAACCTCTCCGTTTTCCTCCCGAAACCAACGGCACACCCATCAGCACAGTCCAACGGCAACAACGAGACAGATCGGCGGCGACGAGATGCGGCTGCGCGCACTGCTGGAGACCGACGCGCTGGGACTGCGGCTGCTCGGCGGCGACGACGAGCTGGACCGCACCGTCCGCGGCGTGATGACGACCGACCTACGGGACCCGAGCCGCTATCTCTCGGGCGGTGAGCTGGTCCTCACCGGGCTCGCCTGGCGACACACCGCCGATGATTCCGAGCCTTTTGTACGTATTCTCGCAAGTGCGGGGGTCGCGGGGCTCGCGGCGGGCGAGGCGGAGCTCGGAGACATCCCCGGCGACCTCGTGCAGGCATGCGTACGGCACCGGCTGCCGCTGTTCGCGGTCAACGAGGACGTTGCGTTCGCAACGATCACCGAGTACGTGGTGCGACAGGTTTCCGGCGAGCGGGCCGGGGACCTGGCCGCCGTCGTCGACCGGCACCGCCGGCTGATGACCTCCGGGCCCACGGGCGGCGGCCCCGAGGTGGTTCTCGACCTCCTCGGCTCCGATCTGGACCTGCGGGCCTGGGTCCTCTCCCCCACCGGCCGGCAGATCGCGGGCGCCGGTGAGCCGCTGACCGCGGAGGTGAGCGGCGCGCTCGCCGCGGAGCATCTGGCGGCGACCCGCACCGGGCGGCGCGCCCCGCACCGCGCGACCGCCGCCGGCGTCACGTATTCGCTCTTCCCGATCCGTAACACCGGACGCGGCGCCGCCCCGGCGTCCCGGGACGTCCGTGAGACCGTGCTGTCCGACTGGCTGCTCGCGGTCGAGGCCGACGCCTCCGACTGGCCCGCGGCCCGCCTCGACCTGCTGCAGGGCGTCACCCAGCTGATCGCCGTCGAGCGGGACCGGCGCGAGGCGGCCCGTACGGTACGGCGCCGGCTCGCCCAGGAGGTCCTGGAACTCGTCCAGGCCGGCGCCGCGCCCGCCGAGATCGCGGCCCGGCTGCGGGTCGCCGCACCCGTGCTGCTCCCGGGCCTCGGCACCGCGCCGCACTGGCAGGTCGTCGTCGCGCGCGTCGAGTGGGAGCAGGAAGGCGGCGGGGCCCCGATCGAGGCCGGCCCCGTCACCCAGTCGCTGCTGGAGGAGATCCTGGTCGACCCCGCGACGACGGGTTCGGACTCCGCCGACCGCATCGCCGTGGCGCACACCGGGGACGAGGCGATCGCGCTCGTGCCCCTGCCCGCGGTCACCGTCACCGCGGACGCCGACCTGCTCGACAGCACACCTGCCGACATGGCTGACATGGCCGACATCGGGCTGCACGCGGACGCCCTGCTCGCCGCCGTCCGCGACCCCCTGTCCGCGGGGCTCGACGGCGACGGCCGCCTCACCCTCGGCGTCAGCGCCGCCGTCCACTCGGCGGAGGGCCTTCGCGGCGCCCTGGAAGAGGCCCGGCACGCCCGCCGCGTCGCCGCGGCACGCCCGGGCCGGGTGTGCGCGGCCGGCCACCACGAGCTCGCCTCGCACGTCCTGCTGCTGCCGTTCGTCCCCGACGACGTACGCCGGGCCTTCACGGCACGTCTCCTCGACCCGCTCCGCGACTACGACCGCAGGCACCGGGCGGAACTGATCCCGACACTGGAGGCGTTCCTGGACTGCGACGGCTCCTGGACGCGCTGTGCGACGCGGCTGCACCTGCATGTGAACACGCTGCGGTACCGGGTGGGCCGGATCGAGCAGCTGACGGGGCGGGATTTGTCGCGGCTCGAGGACAAGCTGGACTTCTTCCTGGCGCTGCGGATGTCCTAGCGAAGCTGGGGCAAGCCCCCCGGCGGCAGCTTCGCGCCGCCCCACACGCGCTCATCCTGTGCGCCAGAACCGGGACGGTCGCCGACCCGGGCGGCCGAGGACCGGGGTTCGGGG
>NZ_JBSGZO010000395.1:0-8148 GCF_053611045.1 Streptomyces sp. NPDC054841
CGCACGATGCGCGCCGCACCGGCGTCCCGCCGATTGCAGAGCACCTTTCTTCGGGTGTCGCGTCATTGACCCCTGTGCGCCGTCCGCCGGTCGCCGAGCGCGGCGCGCAGCGCCGGATCGTCGAGCGCGCGGACGCCGTGCACGGCCACCGCGGTGAGGAAGGCCCGTTCCTCGCCGTCGGGCCGCGGGGGCAGCCCGCGCAGCAGCCGTCGGCCGGCCGGGGAGGCCCAGCGGGTGTACGGATGGACCTCGACGCGGGCGATCACGAGACAGCCCAGGGTGAGCACGAGCGGAAGCGTGAACCACATCGCGACGGGCCCCTTCTCACCTTGTTCCTGAGGGAGCGTCAGCAGTGAGGCGGCCGCGAGCGCCAGGGTGAGCGCCGTTGCGCCCCACACGGCCCGCACGGCGCCTGCCAGGCCCGCCCGGACCGTCTCGGGTACGGCGAGACCGGCCGTGACGAGCCGGTCGGAGAGGGCACGTACGGCGTCGTCGGCGGCCGTGGCGTGCCGTATCGCTGCTATCCGGCACTGACCGTCCGGGCCGATCGCACCGATCACCGAGCGTTCCAGATCGTCCTCGCCCTCCGGGTCGACGACGGTGGCCCAGCCGGTGTGCGCGAGGAGCAGCCGCCGCCCGCGGTGCATCGCGACCATCGTCAGCTCGGCCACGCGGTGCGGGCCGCCGGCCAGGAAAGCGGCTTCGTACAGGCTCAACTCGTGGTCACGGACGTGCTCGTGGCCCTGGCCGGGGCTGTCGTCGTGGCCGGAGCCGGAGCCGGAGCCGGAGCCGGAGTTGGAGCCGGGGCCGTGGTCGTCGTGGGCGGCGTCGGCGGCGGCGACACAGAGCCGGCCGCAGCTGAGGCCCGCCGCGGCCCACGCCAGCAGCAGGAAGAGGACCCAGAACATGGCGGATTTCTACGCGAGATCACCTCTTGCGCGCCATGGCAATTCCAGGATGCGGACGACCGTGCGTCATGCTCCCGTGTTGGCGGGGCGGGGCCTTCTCACGGCGGGTGGCAGCGGCGGCAGGCTGCTGCCGCAGGTGCTTCGGGGACGGGGTGACCGGGACGGCGGGCCGCGGGGTCCTGCCGGGCGCCGGCGGCGGGGGACCGGTCGGGCTCGCTGCGGCGGTGCCCGCGTCCTGTGCGGCGATGGCGTCGAAGTCGACGAGTCCGGTCGCCTCCAGGCACTCGATGTGGTCGAGGACGGCCGTATTGGCGTCGTCGGCGAGGGCGCGCACCAGGGAGTTGCGGGTGGTGTGCCGGACCTCGGCGATCAGCGTGAAGAGGGTGCCATGGGCCTGGCGCAGGGTGTTGGCGAATCCGACCGCGTACTCCTGGCCGTGGGCGTCGGTCAGTTCGGTCAGCCAGTCGCGCTGCCGGTCCGTGGGCTGGCTGGGCAGTTCCATGGTGAGCCGGGACGCGACCTCGCGGACCCGGGCGTCGAGATAGGTGTGGCCTTCGACGAGATGAAGGCCGGCCACGGTGACGGCGCGGCTCGGCGCCCGGCCGACGGCCTGCTGGCCGGCCGGGAGCGCCCACAGCCCGGCGAGTCTGACCTGGACGATGAAGTCCCGGTCGGCGGCGGACAGCGGGCCCCAGCGGGTCGGCACGGCATCGGCCGTGAGGCCGGCCGTCCCGTGCGTGCCGGCGCGGTCCGCGTACGACCAGAGGGGGAACACGAGCGCGGCGATGGTCGCCGTCACGGCGACGACGACCAGTCCGGTGCCGGCGAGCGGGGTGAAGCGGGCGAGGGTGCGCATGGTGCCTCCTGCGTGCGGCCCGCACGCTACTGGGCGCCGCGCTGATCCCGTGGGCGGTTGCGGGAAGTCAGCCGGAACTGCCCCCGCCGCAGCTTGAACCCCCGCCTCCGCCGCAGCTTGAACCGCCTCCCGAGCTGCCTCCGCAGCTGGAACCACCGCCCGACGAGCTTCCGCAGCCGCTGCTCCCGCCGCAGGAGCTGCCGCTCGCGCCGCCGCAGCCCCCGCCGCCCGACCCGCCGGAGCCGGGCCCCGACGTGGCGCACCACAGGACGGCCGAGGGAGGGATGTACGTATCCGATGAGCCGCTGCCGCTGCCGCTGTTGCCGGCCGGCCGGCCGCCGGTCCGCACCAGCCGGGCCGCCGCCATGAGCTGTGCCTGGAACACCGGGTCGGGCAGCGCGCGCAGCCCGCCCAGCGCCACCCGATGGCCGACGTCCGTGCTGTACGCATGCGCCGCGCGGTACTCCCAGGCCGCCCGCCGGCCCGCGGGGGTGACCTTGCTGCTCGCGCGCGCGGCGCACACCACCCCGATCACCAGGCCCGCGAGGCAGGCCGGCAGCACCTTCACGATGAACGGGAAGGGAGCGTCAGCAAGCCCGTCGTGCCCCGCGTACTGCACGATCGTCAGGACCATGGCGAACGGCAGCATGACGAAGGACGCGGCCGCCTGCCAGCCGCCACGGACGCGCCACGGGCGGCCCGCGCCCGGCGGAACCATCAGTCCGCGTGCCGCCAGCCCGTCGCCGATCTCCTGCACCGCGGGGTTGCGCATCACGGCGAGCCGGAGCGTGTGCAGGGCGCCGCTCGGCGCCGCGGCGAGTTCGAGCAGGACGGCGCGCTCGACATGGTTGCGGCCGACGGGCTGCTGGACGGCGACGATGCCCGGGCCGCCGACCGCCAGGCGCCCGTCCGCCTGCATCGCGGCGAGGGCGGTGTCGGCGACACGTGCGGGCCCGCCGTTCAGGAACGCGGCCTCCAGCAGGTCGTGCACGGGGCCGCCGGGGCCGCGGCGCATGCCCGCCACACCCTTGATCAGCAGGACCGAGGAGGCGGCCACGGCGAGATACACCAGCACGGCGAGTACGTTCATCAGCACGGGGGTCACCTCCTGACGAGGGCGGCGCGGGCCGCCCGTACGAAACGGGCCGAACGGCGCGGCGGGCGGGGCGCCGCCCGGTCCTGCCACCAGTGGGTGAGCCGCCTCCGGGCGGCCGGGTCCTGCGGCCGGCCCGCGATCAGCAACTGCTCGGCGAAGTCCAGCGCGTCCCGCCGGTAGCCGTCCCGCATGGGGCGGGACTTGGCGTACGCCAGGAACGCGGGCCGGTAGCCGCTCCCGAGGATCTCCGGAAGTTCGGGCGCGACCTTGGCCACGACATCGGCCCGCTTGGCGGCGAGCGCGCGGATCTGCACCCCGAGCCGCTGCGGATCGAAGCCCTCCGGCGCGGGCGTCCCGGCGACCAGCGCGGACAGCAACGCGGCCTGGGCGAGCCCGACCCGCTCCCGCGCGGGCGCGTCGGCCAACTCGGCCTGCCCGTGGCCCGCCTCCCCGTGGCCCGTCTGCGCGGACTCGGCCTGCGCGGACTCGGCCTGCGTGGATTCGGCCCGCGCGGACAGGAGGCCGGCCTCCCGCTCTGCGGCGCCCCGTGCCTCGCCTCGGTCATCGCCTCGCGCACCGTCACCCGGTGCGGCGGCGGCCACCGTCGCCCGGATCGTCTCCAGTTCCGTCTCCAGCTCCGCCGCCGGCGGGAAGTCGTCGTCGCGTTCCAGCAGCACGCCCGGCGGGTCCGTCCGGGAACGCAGCTCCGCCAGGATGTCGAGGACCGGCCGGGAGACCGGGTGCGCGTGCGTGTCGTGCCAGACGCCGTCGCGCTCGACACCACCTGCCACGTGGACGTACGCGATCGCCTCGACGGGCAGCTCGTCGAGAGCCTTGACCGGGTCCTCGCCCCGGTTGACGTGATTCGTGTGGAGATTGGCGACGTCGATGAGCAGCCGTACGCCGGTCCGCTCGACCAGCTCCGCCAGGAACTGGCCCTCCGTCAGCTCCTCCCCGGGCCAGGAGACCAGCGCCGCGATGTTCTCCAGCGCGAGCGGCACCGGCAGGGAGTCCTGGGCCATGCGTACGTTCTCGCAGAGCACGTCCAGGGCGTCGCGGGTGCGCGGCACGGGCAGCAGATGCCCGGCTTCCAGGCGCGGCGTCGCGGTGAGGGGGCCACCGGCCCGGACGAAGGCGATGTGCTCGGTGACGAGCGGCGACCCGAGTGCCTCGGCACGCTCCGCCAGGTCCGCCAGCCGCTTCTCGTCGGGCCGGTCGGCCCCGCCGATCCCGAGGGAGACCCCGTGCGGGACGACGGTGACGCCACGTTCCAGGAGCCGTATGAGAGAAGCGGGAAGGTGGCCGGGGCAGACGTTCTCCGCGACGACCTCGACCCAGTCGACGCCGGGCAGCCGTTCCACGGCGTCCGCGATCTCCGGTCGCCAGCCGATACCGGTGCCGAGCCTGCCGAGCTTGTTGAGCCGGTCGAGCCTCTTCATGGGTCCCCCTCCTCTGCATGTGCAGGGGTCATGGCCCCGCCGGACCCCGCCGAATCCGGAGGAGGAGACGTTCAGAGCTTGATTTGAGGTTCCGAGCCCGGACATCCCGGCCGGCGCCTCGACCGCATGAGCCGCTTCCTCACCGCGGTCACGGACGAGATCCTCACCGCCGCCCGCCCGCCGGCGCGACCTCCACCGCCCGCACACCAGCCGGTCCCGACGGCCCGCCGGCGCGCGGCGAGGCGTGACACGCCCCCTGCCGCCGTACCGGCAGGGGTGCAGCACATGGCGCCATCTGGCGCCACATGACGCCATCTGGTGCCACTTGGTGCGCCATGGTGCCAAGATTTTTCCGCCGTGGCGCCATGGGCCCGCTCAAGCCCACTTGACCTGCACGTTCCTTGCGTCACTGCCGCCGCGCCAGGCTTCATTCACCCCCACTCCGACCCCCTCCCTGTCTCGGCGTGCGCCATCTGGGCTACCCATGGCGCCAAACGTGTGCCATGATGGCGTCATGGACCTCACCCCGTACGTCGACCGCCTCCGCCAGGAGCTCGCCGTCGCCGCCGAAACCGGCGGCGAGGAAGCGCGAGCCCTCGCCGAGCGGCTCACCGCGCCCCTGGACTCGGCCACCCGTCTCACCCTCCTCACCGCCCTCTCGGCGGCGATGAGCGAGGTGACCCGGGAGCTGGCTCCGGGCTCGGTCGACGTGAGGCTCCGCGGCGCAGACCCGGAGTTCGTGGTGACCCTGCCGGCGGCTCCGGCCCCGGCCCCGGCCCCGATCCAGGACCCCGAGCCGCGGCCGGCCGCCCCGCTCGCTCCGCCCCCCGTCCCGGAGGGCGACGACGGCGCCTCGGCCCGTATCAACTTCCGGCTCCCGGCCCATCTCAAGGCCCGCTTGGAGGAGGCCGCCGGCCGCGAGGGCCTCTCGGTCAACGCCTGGCTGGTCCGTGCCACGGCCGCCGCACTCGACCCCGTGGTCCGTCCCGGCACCCCCGCTCCCGCACCCCCTGCGGAGCGCGTCCGGGGCGGCCGGGGCTTCACCGGCTGGGTCCGCTGAGGCCCGCCGCATCACTTGGGGCCCGCCGCACTACTTCCTTCTTCTTCACCCACTCCGACGACAGGACGGGAACACCGCCATGCCTTCCTTCGACACGCCCAAACCCATCACCGCGGTCGTCGAGCTCGAGATCGGTACCGCGCGGATCATCGCCACCGACCGCACCGACACCGAGGTCGAGGTGGTCCCCGCCAACCCGGACTCCGAGATCGACGTGCAGTTCGCCGCGCAGACCAAGGTGACCTGCTCGGGCGGGACCCTCACGGTCAAGGGACCGCGCAAGCGCTCGCCGTTCGGCAAGGTGGGCGCCATCGACGTCATCATCGGCCTGCCCGCCGGCTCCGCGCTCCAGGGCACCGTCGGGGTCGGCGACTTCCACTGCACCGGCCGCCTCGGCGACTGCCGTCTGAAGACCGCCGTCGGCGACCTTCGGGTGGTGGAGACCGGCGCCGCCCGCCTCCGGAACGAACTGGGCGCCGTCCACCTCGAACACGCCACCGCCGCCGGCGAGATCATCGCGGCCGGCCGGATCACCGTCGGCCGCGCCGACTCCACCCTCACCGTCAAGAACGGCAACGGCGACACCGAACTGGGCGAGGTCGCCGGCGCCCTGGAGGTCTCCGCCTCCAACGGCCGGATCGACGTGGGCACGGCCCACGCCGACGTGGAGGCCAAGGCGGCCAACGGCCCCATCCGGGTGGGCCGGATCAGCCGCGGCAAGGTCACCCTGCGCGGCGCCACCGGCGACCTGGAGGTCGGCATCCCGGAGACCACCGCCGCCTGGCTCGACCTGCACACCAACGTCGGCGTCCTGCGCAACTCCATCCCCGGCGCCGAGGGCCCCGGCGACGCCACCGACACCGCGGAGGTCCGCGCCCGCACTTCGGTCGGCGACATCCACATCCGCCGCGCCTGACCCGTAAGGGCGGCCTGCGCCGCTCACACCGGTCCTCTCCCGGCCCTCTCCTCTCCTCTCCTTCCACTCTGCCAAGGAGCTATCTGTCATGCCCACAACACAAGTCAAGCGCAAGGCGACCGCCACCCTGGCCCCCGCCTCCATCCGCGCGACCAACCTCAGCAAGTCCTACGGCGACAAGCAGGTCCTGCGCGGTATCGACCTCGACATCCCGGCCGGCAGCATCTTCGCCCTGCTCGGCCCCAACGGCGCCGGTAAGACCACCACCGTCCAGATCCTCTCGACGCTGATCGCCGCCGACGCCGGGACCGCCCAGCTGGCCGGGTGCGACCTGGGCCGCGAGCCCGACGCCGTACGGAAGATCATCGGCGTCACCGGCCAGTTCGCCGCAGTCGACAACCTCCTCAACGCCGAGGAGAACCTGATGCTCATGGCGGACCTGCACCATCTGCCCCGCCGCGAGGGCCGCCGCCGGGCCGCCGACCTCCTCGCCCGCTTCGACCTCACCGAGGCCGCCAAGAAGCCCGTCACCACCTACTCCGGCGGTATGCGACGCAAGCTCGACCTCGCCATGACCCTGGTCGGCGACCCGCGCATCATCTTCCTCGACGAGCCCACCACCGGCCTGGACCCGCGCTCCCGCCGCACCATGTGGGAGATCATCCGCTCCCTGGTCGCCGACGACGGCGTGACGATCTTCCTCACCACCCAGTACCTGGAGGAGGCCGACCAACTGGCCGACCGTATCGCCGTACTGGACGGCGGAAAGCTGATCGCCGAAGGCACCGCGGACGAACTCAAGCGCCTCATCCCCGGCGGCCACATCTCCCTGAAATTCGCCGACGCCGCCGCCCTGGAGCTGGCCGCCACCCACTTCGCCGCCATCACCCAGGACGACGAGGAACTCACCCTCCAGATCCCCTCCGACGGCACCGTCCCCACCCTCCGCGCCGTCCTGGACATCCTCGACGGCGCCGGCATCACCCCCGAGGCCCTCTCCCAGCACACCCCGGACCTCGACGACGTCTTCCTCACCCTGACCGGCTCCGACAAGCAGCAGGAGATCTCCCGATGAGCGCCCTCACCTACGCCGCCCGCGACTCCGTCACCATGTTCCGCCGGAACATGAAGCGCGCCGTGCGCTACCCCTCCGTCGTCGTGGCCATCATCATGATGCCGGTCCTCTTCCTCCTCCTCTTCAACTACGCCTTCGGCGGCGCACTGGGAGCGGGAATCCAGGGCCCCCAGCTGAAGGGCGACTACATCGACTACATCGCCCCGGGGATCATCCTGATGACCGTCGCCACCGGCTCCATCGGCGCCGCGCTCGGCATCTGCATGGACAAGACGGAAGGCATCGTCAACCGCTTCCGCACCATGCCCATGTCCCACGCCTCCTTCCTCACCGGCCATGTCCTCGGCAATCTCGTCCAGACGGCCCTCGGCACGGTCGTGGTCACCGGCGTCGCCCTCGCCATCGGGTTCCGTCCCGACGCCACCGCCCTGGAATGGCTGGCCACCGCCGGCCTGCTTGCCTTCCTCGCCTTCGCCCTGACCTGGATCTCGGCCGGCCTGGGCCTGGTGGCCAAGACCGTCGAGTCCGCCTCCAACCTGCCCATGCCGATCACCCTCCTCCCCTTCCTGGGCAGCGCCGTCGTCCCCACCGAGACCATGCCGTCCTGGCTGCGCTGGTTCGCCGACCACCAGCCCTTCACGCCGATCAACGAGACCCTCCGCGGCCTCCTGATGGGCACCGAGATCGGCAACAGCGGCTGGATCTCCCTGGCCTGGTGCGCGGGGCTTGCCCTGCTCGGCTACGTCTGGGCGAAGGCCGCCTTCAAGCGAGGCGTCCGTAGCTGACCCGCTGAGAACG
>NZ_JBSGZO010000396.1:0-8130 GCF_053611045.1 Streptomyces sp. NPDC054841
CTCCGGCTCTTCGACACTCGTGCCGGCAAGCTCCTGGGGCAGTGGGAGCGACATCCTCCGGGACAGCTCGTCGCTGAGCGGTGACTCGGGCGGCAGGTCGAGCGGCGGCAGCGACATTCGACGGGTGTCGACAGGACGACTGCGCTCGTACGCTTCACGGATCGTCTCCGCCCACTCCGGGTCCGCATCCACCGGTGTCCCGGGCACTGGCAGCGACGGGCGCCGGGCCGATGTGACCCAGAGGTCGGCCCGCGGGGGCTCCGGCGGGGGCATCGGCGGCAGCTGTTGGGGGACCATCCGGCGGGTGGTGGCCGGGTCAGCCATGTACAGCGCCGCGTGCAAGGCCCGCGGCATGTGGGCCAGCCGCACCGGCACGCCGTGTCGCTGTTCGAGCTGCTGCCGCAGGCCCTCCAGGGTGCGCAGCCTGACCGAGGGGTGAACGCCGAGGATGAGCGCCCGCGATGGGTGGTAGCCGCCTTCCTTGAGGACGGCGTCCAGGCCGGCGGTGACCCGGCCGGTCCACTGGGGGAAGTAGATCACGGGTTCGCCCTCGACCACCGGCAGCGCTACGGGGAAGGCAGCGGGCGTCTGGCCGTCCGGCGCGGTCTCGCGCAGCCAGCGGTTGAGTCGCTCTGTCCACTCCTCGAACTCGCGGCCTGCTTTGGCGAGTTGTGTCGCGCTGATCCGACGATCGAGCACGGCCACACCATCGCCCAGCTTCATCGCCCAGGGCGCGTTCTGATCCCGGACCCGGCCCAGAGGATCGCTGGCAAGAGGGGAGTTGTCGTTCAGCCCTGACTCTCCGAACTTCGGCAGTCCGTCCCAGTCCGCGCGCATGGTGTGGTCCAGTGGGGACACAGCCACGGCATCGCCGTTGGCGAGGCGCCACGCCTGGGTGAAGATCACCCGGCTGGGCATCTTGGTGCGGAGAACTTCACCGAAGGTCTTGAGAGTGGTGTACTGGGCGTCGTTGGCGTCCCCGTACCAGTCCCTATAAGTGAGGCTCGTTGGTGCCCACTTCGTCCGCTCACCGCGGACCCGCTGCCAGTGCAAGATCTGCACCGTGGTGTCGCGTTTCAACTCTACCATTGCCTGGAGCCAGTCGGCGAACCGGTCGACGTCACTGTCGGTGCGTACGATCCGCCCGTTGCTGACATAGTTCAGGACGGGGCTCCCGTTCCGGAACTCCACCAGCACCCGGACCAGCTTCGGGACCGGCGTCAGCCTGGCGGCCAACTGCCGGACGAGTCCGCGCTGCTCGGGCGGGACCGAGGCCAGCAGCACCGCGGAACCCTCACGCACCATGTGTGTCGAGGGGTACGGCACATAGTCCAAGAAACCATCTATGACATCGATCCGCCCGGGGTGGAAAGCCCAGTTGGCCGGCGCAATCGCATTCCAACCGGCCGGTGCCGTCCCCTTCCGCGCCACCGACTTGGGCACGCCCTGGTGGTTTCGGTCGCGGGTCCCATGCGCGCCGGCCTCAGGGATGAGCACCAGAAGTTGCGTCCGATCGGCGATCTCCTGGACAACCTTTTCGAGCAAGGAGTATCGGAAGGGGTCGGCCGGCGCGTTGAACAGCATGTGCAGCACCTGCAGCTGACGCTGGCCGTTCTTCGGTCTGCCTAGCTTCACGAACGGCCGGACGAGGCTGTCGACGATCGCCGGGGCCAATGGTTGCTTCATGTCCCCGAATTGGACCGCCGGCCATGTCTGCCGGCTCTCCGGCAGCGGCATATCGTCGAGGACCAGGAAGCTCTCGAAGTCGCTGACCTGGTCGCGGAACAGGCCGCGATCGAACTGCCGATATGTGTCGTCGCTGAACGCTGCCCGGCCGACCCAGTGCAGGACGGGCTCATCTCGCCGACGCAGTGTTCCCTGGTGGGCGACGTACACCGACTCTGTGGCGGGGACGTCCTTGCGTGTGAGGGTCGTGGTACGCCACTCAGCCCGGGTGGTGCTCTGCGGGAACTCCTCCAGCCTCTTGAGCAGCAGCTTTCCGTCCTGTTCGTCCGCGTGGTGCCCGGGCGGGGGGACATGAATGCTCACTGCCAGCGGTTCGGTCATCGAGATGCCGGGCTTGGACTTGCGTCGTTCCAGGAATCTGTCAAGCAAGTGCTCCTGGACCGCTGTCAGCCAGGCGTTCAACCGGTCGAAGTGCTGCTGTCCGGTCACACTGGTGGCCAGGGCGATGTCTTGCCCCTCCTTGAGCCCCTCCAGCAGCAGCTGCTCCGCGAACTCCTTGGGCCGCGCAACGGGCTGCTCGGCTGTCTTCCCGAGACTGCGCACCGGCAGGACCGGCAGGCCCAGGTCGGCGCCAAAGGACTTCGTGGGAATGCGTACCACGAACATGTCCCGCCGACGGACTGAGTTCGGCACGACGTTGATCAGCTGCTGGTCCTGAGCGGAGAACACAATGCCGTCGCGGGCGTTCACTGCCGAGGGCAGGTCCCGGGAGCGGACACGGCCGAGGAAATCGGTGAGGTATTCGTCCGAGCGCTCCACGGTCGGGCCGGAGTGCTGCTCCCACTCGGCGACCTCAGCATCGACTCCCCCACCGTCCTGCCGCGGGACGTATCGCTCACCGATCAACTCGCCGGAGAGCTCTTCGACGACCTCGGTGAAGTCCTCCGGCAGGCCGAGCACCGGGACCCCGACGATCTCAGAGACTCGCTCCAGGTCTCTTGCGACGCGGACATCCCTGGGGATCGGCTGCGTCCCACCGGGGTCTGTCGGCGGCCTGGACACCTGGAGCACCGCGGTCTGGGACGAGATACCGATGAACTGCACGGCGCGGACAGCCGGCTTGGTTCCGTCAGTCTTGGCCACACGGTTGATCTCATCGACGATCCGCTTGACCACCTGGCCGATTTCGCCGGCGTCGACGCGGTGGAGCGCCGGATCCTCACCCCCGATCCCGGCGAAGAATTCGCCCGTCGAGCTGACGTGCAGGGCCAGCAGGAAGGTGCCGTGATCGGTGCGGTGGTTTCGAAAGCCCCGCGCCAGGCGGTTGAACGTCTCCTGGTCGACCAAGGTCAGGGCACGCCGCAGGACGGCACGCTCCAGTGCCTCCCGGCCCAGGGTGGCGCCGGAGGACAGCACGAACTCCCGGGCAAACGCGGGTGCCGGCAACTGCCCACTCGGCTGCCCTGCGTTGCTGTAAGGCCCCTCGATGAGAGGAACCGGAATCCGGAAGTCGCTGACCAGTGTCGTCCGTGACTTGGTTGTTCGTCCGGTGTCCGAAGCGAGCTTGGCCGAGCCGGGCAGCAACCCGCGGACGGCCTTCGGCAGCCGCTCGTGGGTTGTCGCGAACACCGATACTCGGGCGTCCCGCAACGCGCCCACGACCACGCCGATCTGCAGCGTCACCGCCGTGGTGCGTCCCAATCCCACCCTCTTCAACTGCACGTCATAGGCCGTGCCGCTTTCGAGTCCCAGCGCGAGGAGCTCAGGGCTCAGTGCCGCCTTAAGGGCTTTCTCGTTGTTGTCGCGGCGATCTGCCCGCGCTCGGTTCCAGGGCAGTCCGGAGGCGTCGAGGGCGTCCTGGGCAGCCTTGGACTTGAGCGCGGCCATCAGCTGAGCGGGCGTCGCCATGTCGTCGGTCACCGTGGCGTCGGTGCGGAGCAGCCCCGGATAGGCAAGATCCAGGGCGAGGTGAACCTGGGCGTAAAGCCGACTGACCAACTCGGGATCGAGCAAAGACTTGGTGGCAGTGACGGGCGTGAGAGGCGGAAGCAAGACCTGGGCTCCGGCCTGCCTGACGGTCTCGGAGTGTGTCGACGCCCTTCTGCCTCCTAGCACGACTGTGTCAAACGGCTCCAACAGGCTGGAAGTCGTCGGCGACAAGGAGCTGAGCGCATCGAAGACCCCTGTCCCGGCTGCCGCCGTCACGACGGAATGATCCTCAGGTGACGGAACCTCGCCAGTAACCGGAGACAGCTGGAGGTCTGACTCCACATCATGATGCGAGGAATCCGACCCCAGCAAACTGTCCATGTCGGAATCGGCTTGCACCTCGATCGGTCGGCGCAGATGGCTGGACAGCTGCTGCCCAGAGACGATGACCTTCCGGAAAAACCCATGTGCCGGAGTTGGTGTCGTCCCTTGGTTTAGCGACTCATCGGAGGGCTTGGTAACCAGTACGAAGCCGTCCCGGTTTTCGAGCGTGCCCTGCTCCTCGGACTGCCAGAGGCGCTGCTTCCTCTTCAGAAGCGTTTCCTCCGGAGCGGCCGCCCGTATCAGTGCCGCGCGACTACTGTCGATCGTGTCCAGCAAGGTGGAGTATTCGAGTACCGTGCGCACCGCATCCGTCAGTTGGCGGAACGCGGAACCCTCCGTGCTCTGCGTCAGCAGACGATCCCTGGCTTCGTCCTGCGCCGACAGTGCGGCGCTCTGCGTCTCCGGATCTGCCTGCGCCCAGGACTGTGCCCGCGCGTACTTGTTCCTTGCCTTTTCCCGGGCCGCCTCGACCTCGGCCCTGAGCCTCCCCTCGGTGACCTCACGCAGCCTGTTCAGATCCCGCCGGTGCTGCGGGTCTCGGGCCATGTGCAAAGCGCTGTCGAATCTGGCCTTCGCCGAGACCATCTCCTCGGCGAACCGCCTCTCAGCCGCGGCCTCGTCCTGCGCGGCCTGCTGCCGACGGGCGTCGGCCGCCGCGCGGAATGATGCCTTTCCGGCCCGCTGGATCTCCGCCGTCGCCCCTCTGAGCCGATCCGTCAGCAGTGCCGGACCAGGAGCGCTGCTGCTCGCGGCTACCGCGGCGGCACTCAGCTCTGCCGCAGCCACCGCCACCTTGCCCGCCAGCAGCGCGGCCTCTTGCACCTGTTCCGATGTCAGCATGGGGCCTACGGCTGCTACGGCGCGGGCTGCTTCGTCAGGCGCGGATCCGCGCCGCGGCCTGGTACTCCCCCCGGACTTGGGAGATAGGGACAACGAAGAGACCGGTGACACCACAGGGGAGGCAAACGACGTGGGCATCGGCTTCTCGCCGACGGTGTTCCCGACCACCGTTGACACCATGTTCTCGAGGGCGGACGATGCCAGACGCTCCGGACCGTCGGGCGTGGACTTGTCCAGCGCCGGGTCCTGCCGCATCCGCTCGATGGCGGCCGCTGCCGCCTCGACCGACCTCAGCGCGACGAGCGCCGCGTGGGAGCCGGTACCCTCCAGCACCTGGGTGACCAGGTCCGCGACATACCGCTCCGCGATCTGGTTGTAGTCCTGCTCAGCGGTGGCTGCCACCGTGGCGGGCCAGCCACGCACGGCGCTGATCAGCTCGTTGACCCGATCGGGATCCAGGCCGTCCTTCAGAGCCAGGAACAGGTGGTGCAGGACAGACGCATCCTTGGCTTTGGCGATCGCGCTCTGCCACAGCTCGTCCGCCGACCGAGCCTTCGGCCGAGGGCTTTGCACCGGCCACTGCTCGACCATCGTCGACGCTGTCGGCTCCGCGCCCGGCACATGCAGCGGCCCTGAGGTTTCCGAGTCTGCCCCGAATTGGGTGATCTGTTCGGTGAACACGCCACCCAGCGCCTGCACGAACGCCTCGGCCGCGTCCGTAAGGTTCTTCGGGGCCCCCGGCCCCACGAGTTCCTCTGCTGCGGATTTGACGGAACTCACGGACAGCAGGGAACTCGCGTCGGAAGTCTTCCTGCGATGGCCGACCCTCGTGGTCGGAACCAAGTGCTCGGCGTCCTTAGCTGTGGAGGTGTTGACGCCCCACTTCACCTTGTGCGCCAACTGCCGCACATTTGCTGGTCGGGTGTTGGCTGTCCTTCGGCCCATACGGGTGGCCAGGGTGAACTGCAGATCTGCACCGTGGATCTGCAGCAGTCCGCCCTCACCGTATTCCTCGAAGGAGCCGAGGACTCCCTTCAGGCTGCCGTCCGCAGTCTCCTCCAGCTCCACGGCCAGCACGGTGTCCACCCCGAAGGTCCACACCGTCCGGTTCGGCACCAGGACGGTCGTGGCCCCGCCGGTCCGGAACTTTTCGGCGAGTTCGAACCGGTCCTGGACCTGCTGTCCCTCCCACGGGCACAAACTCAGGACTCGGAGTAGGCCCTCGTCTTGGCGACCATCGTGTTCGAAGTCGAGGCCCGGGAGCACCTGTTCGACGAAGGCCTCGTAGGTCAGCTCCCGGTCGAAGTGGGTGATCAGCCCCTTCTGGTTGGTGTGCAGATGCAGGACTTGGGTGTTGGCATACTTCGGGAAGTTGAGAGCCGCCTGGAGCATTTCCGAATCGTCGTGGACCCATGGGAAGTAGCGTCCCGATGGCGTGGGGATGCCCAGCTTGTGCGCCAGCCCGCGGGGCACCACCGCCTCGGGGCCGGCCAGAAGCTCCAGGAAACGGTCCAGGCGGAATGACATCCGCACCTCACCAGTGCTGTCAAACAGCCCATCCGTCTCACCCGCACTCAGTTTCAGGTGTAGCAGTGCCCCGGTCCCCACCCGAAGCCAGTTGGGTATCGTCCGGGCGGTGGACCGGTGCGTCGGCGTGAGCCTCGTGGCGACCTCAGTGCTCCGGACCTCGGCGGTGAGGGAGGTGCCGTCGAGCGCCGGCACCACGTCAAGCGACTGCCCGGTGTGATCGGTGACCCCGGTGTGCAGGAGTCCAGAGATACCCGCGGCGTGGGCGACGGCTTCGGTCCGGGTCACGGACCACTGGGTCTCCTCCTGTCGCGCCAGCGCCTCCGCTGCCCTCGCACCCATCCAGTTCAGCGGAACGGGGTTGTAGAGCTCCAGCCCGATGTGCAGGCGGCCGATGACACCGGGAAGGCTGATCGGAGGCAGCTGGTAGCCACCGGGCTCGGTCAGCTGACCCAACCTGCTGATCATCAGGGTGGAAGACAGAAATAGCTGGAGCGCGGCGATGCTTGCGTTGCCCCACTCGGCGAACTGCGCCGGGGCGGAGCTGCGATCGCCGCTCTTCGGTGGAGCTTCGCCGCTCAGTGCCCGGCGAAATTCTTTGAAGACCTTGGCCAGCGCTTCGGGGCGGGCACCCAACGGGGCTATGGTCAGTCGGCTGAGATCAGTGGGCTTCAGCTCGAAGGGCCGCAGCCCGAGGTCCTTGGCGGATGTTCCGTAGGGGATCTCGACCACTGTGTGGCTCAGCGGCTGCGGCCGGCCCGTCGGCTCGGTCGCCGATCCGGTGGTGTTCACGGCGTCCGGAGCGCCGTCAGCCATTTGATCCTCGGGCAGCTCCAGGGTGCCCATCTGGGCAGGATCGGGCTGGTACTCCCGTGGTACCACGACCCGCTCGATCAGCGGTATCTCCGTCTGCAGGTCAGTCCTGTCCGTGTCGGCGACGCGGTAGCGGATCCGCATGAACATGTGCGGCAGGTTCAGGCCCAGCCGGTTGATCGCCTTGCCAGGCTTCACCACCCGCTTGAGCGCGATGGTGACGGTTGTCTTCGGGCCGTCGTAGATGTCAGCCGTACCGGAGGTGGTGATACCAGCGTGGTGGTGCCCTGTCGCTGTGGTGGAGCGCCCCTCGCCCGTTCCCGAGGTGTCCCTCGCGCTCAAACCCTCCTGGGCCCAGCCCAACGGGCCCTCGCCCGGAACCGCGCCCTCCAGTCCCTGCGCCAGGGTGTGGCCGGAGGTGTCGGCGCTGTTCTGCCTGACCGCGGTGTAACCGTAGTCCATCAAGTACTTGGTGACATCGGCTTCGACCTGCCCCCGCCAGTTCCACGTGCTGTCAGGGCGACGGGCCTGGACCATCAGCTGAACCGTCTCCTGCGTCACGCCTGAGCCGATGGTGGCGGTCAGGGTGATACCGGGGCCGCGCACCTGGTCCATCACAATGGCCAGGATGTCCAGGTTGAGCACGCTCTCCAGCCGCCCGGGCAACATTCGGTTCCGGGGGTCCGTGCCGGAGATGTGCCACACGCCGTCCAGGTGCTTGGGGGCTCCCTTCTTGACCAGCTCCCGGGCCGCGGCTACCAGCGGGTCGGCCACGCCCTCTTCTTTGTTCAGGCCCAAGCCGTTCTGTTCCGTCGGCGGCGCCAGGAGTTTTGTGACGCTGCCCACCGGCGGCTCGGTCATCTCGATCCGGACGTTTTCGGGTCGGGCGGGCTCCTGTGGGCGGAAGTAGGTGACACCGCGTTTGATCCGGACCAACTCGCCCGCCACCAG
>NZ_JBSGZO010000397.1:0-8086 GCF_053611045.1 Streptomyces sp. NPDC054841
CGAAAGCCTCACCACACCGGGGATGAAACGGATGGACCAGCCGCACACATCCATCGTCATCGAGGGGAACGAGCGCATTCGACGGCGAGTGCCAATGCCGTCAGCGAGGCGTTCATCAGCGTCCTGAAGGTCGAATACGTCCACCGGCGCACCTTCGCCACCCGTACGGAGGCCCGGATCCGGATCGCGACCTGGATCACCGACTTCTACAACGCTCGACGGCTACACAGCGTGTGTGGCTTCAAGAGCCCGATCGACTACGAACACGACTACTGGGCCGACCTCAGCAAGCAGCTGGCTGCATAGGAGGGTCTCCACGATTCGAGGGGATTGACAACGGCCTTGAAGCCGGAACGTGCCGTTGCGGAAAATCCTTGCCCACATGCGAGCCATGGCGTTCTGCTGCTGAGCGGCGGTTCACCTGCCCATCGGCGCCTGAGCCCATCCTTGCCGGCTATGAGGAGGAACGAGTGACGCACGACATCGTCCAGACGGCGCACTACGGTCTCGGCGCGTTCTTCCCGATCGTGGTCCTCGATCCCGAGCCCCGCTGGCACAAGACGGCCCCAACCGCGCTGCCCGAATGCTCCCCCAAAGCGCGCGGTGTGCTCGCCCTGCGCTGGTACGGGCAGGAAGACCAGGCTGCCGAGGGCCTTCTACTGCTGTCCGCGGCCGCCCGGCGAGCGCCACGAGTCCTGGACGTCCCGCCCCGGCTCGTTGCGTACAGAGCCGCCCTACCCCGCAGCCTCCAGCTGATAGCGCTGCCTGAGTCGGCCGTCATTGGTCCTTGGTCGCAGCGACCGGGTGCCGGCTGCTCCTGACCATCTCACCGGCGATATCGCCGACCGGACGCGTCCCGCCGGCGAGACGGGCAATGGTGTAGACCTTGAAGCGCAGCTGTCATGTCGCCAACATGATCAACTGCTACCGAGTTAGGGGGAGTGTGTGCAGTGCGCGCCGTTCATGGACAGCAGAGGGCCGGACTTTCGGGAAGGCACGCCGCTGGGGAGGGCCTGGTCCGCAAGGACCGGACGTCGCTTTCCATGTCTGCGCGCCTCTCCATCGATGAGTGGACGCGCATTGGTCGCGTCTTAACTGCGGCTGCCGATTCGGCCACGTGGTGGCTGGGGGACTGGCTCGTCTTCGGTCAGGATCGATACCCGGAGCGCTACCGCAGAAAGATTCGGCCCGGCCGAAGGCGGCCGGGTCTCAGCATGCAGCATCATGCGGAAGTCGCCTCGCTGACGCCCTCGGTGCAGGACGAGTGGCTCGAACGTGCCGAGAAGAACGCATGGTCCCGCAACGAACTGCGACGCCGGATCCGCCACACCGCGTCTGCCGCGGAAGCACAGCCAGCGGCGGCGATGGAACTGCGTCTGACCGTCCCGCACGCCCGGCGGCAGAACTGGGAGGACGCTGCGGAGCGGGCCAACTGCGAACTGAACGAGTGGGTGCTCGGCGTCCTCGACGCCGCGGCCCGAAACAGTGCCGAAGCTCCTGAACACTTGCACGTGGTCGAGGCCGGTTGATTGCTCCGCCCACACGCCCCGGAACACGCCCGGTAACGGGATCGTCCAGCGATTCGGAATGGAACTCGGCAGTCGCCTGAACAACGTTGACCCCAGGGGACTTGGAGCCTTGGACAGTCAGTGCCGAGGGAGCGACGGCCGAAGCCGTTCAGCTCAGCACCTCGTGCTCATCACGTCGGTTGACCGGTCCGGAATGGCGCACAGCGCATCCGGGTCCGTCCCCCCAATCCACGAGAAGCACCGCCGACGGCGGTTGGCGCTCTGTCCACTCATGTCCACAACTGGCTGGTCGGTTCCGTTAAGCCGGACGACCACTGACAGGAAGGATTCAGCCATGACAGTGAGCACTCATATCGACCGAGCTCAGGCGCTCCAGCAAGACGGGTTCGCCGTGACCGGGCCGCTGCTCTCCTTGGAAGAAGTCAAAACGTATCGAGAGATATACGACCGCTTCCTGAACGGTGAGATCGAAAGCGGCGACAAGCGCTCCGATCTCGGTTCCCATGCGCCGCGCCGTGAGGGCATTCAGGAGAACATTACGCAGATCATGTGGCCCTCCGCGCTGTACAAGCCCCTCCTGGACATGCCGCTGCACGACCGGGGCCTGGCAATGGCCCGTGAGCTGATCGGCCACGACGCCGTACTGGACTTCGACATGCTTATCCACAAGGGCCCGCACACCGGGGTGCCGACGCCGTGGCACCAGGACGCGGCCTACTGGATTGATCTGCCCGACACCCGGGCGGTGTCGATCTGGGTGGCACTGGACGAGGCAGTCCCCGACAACGGCTGCATGTGGTACGTCAAGGGCTCGCACAAGGAGCCCCTGCGTCCCCACCGCCCCACCAGCGACGGCAAGAACATCGAGTGCGACTGCTCCGAGGACGAGCCCGGTGCGACCGCGGTGCCGCTGTCACCTGGACACAGCGTCGCGCACGCCGGCGGCACGCTCCACTACTCCCGCGGCAACACCACGGACGGGGTCCGACGCGCGTACATCCTCAACTACCGCCCCGCCGAGATGATCCGGCTGGAGCGAGAGCAGGGCATGGACCATGGCCTGGAGGACAACAAGCGCATGGTGCGCAATGTGAGCGCCGATGAGTCCGGCAAATGACCCCACCCGCCCAGCAGCCCTACTCATGCGAGGTAATGGCATGGATCCCTTGAGCCACCCGGTGAAACTGAGCGGTGCGGTGATGTCGCATCCCAAGCGCGCGGCGGAAGCCCAACTCCTGGCCGACGCCGACGCACAGGGCCGGATGCGTGTGGTGATGGACCCCGAGCCGGAAGGCCGGCCGACCGCGCTGCGCGTCGCACCGCTGTCCTGGTCATGTGTGGCGCCGGACGCGACACATCACCTGGTGCTGCAGGACGACGTGGTGCTGGCGGCAGGGTTCTACGAGCACGCCGAGCGCGTCGCGGCACAGGTCCCACACGAGGCGGTCGCGTTCTACGCCGGATGGGAGGCCCGCAACGGCGCGGTGGCACGCCTCGCCGCGTTGACCGGCACCCAGTGGGCATACACGCTCCAGGAGCACGTGCCGTGCCAGGCGTTGATGCTCCCGGCGGCCGTGGCCCGGGAGTACGCCCGCTTTCAGGAGGAGCACGGCGAGGGCTGGCCTTACGACGTTGTGGTACAGCGCTATCTCAACACCCGTGGAATACCGGTGCGTTTCTGCACGCCGAGCACGGTGCAGCACGACGACCTGCCCAGTCTCGCCGGCAACAGCTACCACGGGTTCCGCCAGGCGACGCTGTTCAGCCAAACGGCAGGTGACCCGGCGGCCGACGACTGCCCCCGCTTCCCGGTCGTGCCGTTCTACCAGTACGGCGAGGCCAGGTGCGCCCTCCGGCACGACAATGAGTGGGAATACCTCGAGACCGAGCGGTACCTACGACGCGTCGGACTGCTGGAGCAATGCCTGAAGGCCTTCGCCGCCGAAGAGCCGTCCATCCTCGCCGAGCGCGTGCGCCGGGCCGTGTGGGTCACCGGGTTTGCCATCGGCGCTGTCACCGCCGATGCGCCAGAGCCGGACCCGGCCGTTGCGGCCGCGGTGATGGAGACGCTGGGATCGGGCGGCCTGTGTGAGGAGTTCACTGCCGAAGAACTGGTGGCCATGGCTCCCGCGGGTACGGGACCTTGCGCTGGCCGCGCTGGCGGAGGGACGCCGCGCCGGGATTTCCGGTGCCCGAACGCCCCGGCCCGCGCCCGGTGCCCAGGTCGCTGTCACCGGGGGCAGTCACGGTTTCGGCCGCCAGTTGGCCCGGCTCCCGGACGACGCAGGGTACCGCGCGCGTCACCTGCCGGATTCCGTGGCGGCCGGGGACCTTGACGGTGTCCTGTACGTGATCCACCTGGGAGAGCCGAACGCCGGCCCGCTGCTGGAGGACGTGCTCACGGCCGCCGCGCAGGCGGGTGTGGAGAGACTGGTCCACACAGGTTCGGCCGCCGTGTACCGCGGCAATGGTGAGCGGGTCGTGACGGAAGAGTCTCTGGTACACGAGCCCGAGGATCCCCTCGCCCGGGAATGGTGGCACCAGGAGGAGCGGTGCCGTCAGTGGGCCGAGCGCAGCGCGATCCCGGTGCAGGTGTTGCGCCTGGCCGATCCGGTCGGCCCGTACGCCCCCGCCGCCAGCCCCTGCGCACAATGGGTCCACCTGGCGTGGACGCGCCGCCCACTGGTGCTGGACCCGCGTGCGATGCACCAGGTGCTGGACTACCGGGACATGGCCGACGCCATCCACGCCGTTCTGTCCGTTCCGCCCACCCGGCCGGTGTTCAACGTGGCCTCGGCGACCTACTCGGAGGAGGACCTGGCCGGCCTGCTCGCGGAGGTCTCCCGCCGTACCCCCTGGGAGCGGAGCCAGGAGCAGGAACCGGAGCGGTGGACCATGTCGACGGAGCTGATCGGAACCGAACTGGGCTGGCGGAGCTCGTCCTCGCTTCACGAGGGCATGCGCGCTCTGGCCCAGTGGTACGCGTGCGACATCCACGGCGACTACGTGGTCCCGTAAGCGGTCCCGACGACCGGTGGCGGCCGTGTCCGCGGAGCAGAACGGGTCGGTCGAGGCGTTCGCGGCCGCCGCCGCATTTCACCGGATCACCCCGGCCGCCCTGCCCCAACTCGTACATTCGGTTTGCTCAGCCTGGAGTCACCTCGCGCACGCCTGTGCGCAGCCCACACTGTCATCCAACTCTCCCTGGAGTACGCCATGTCCGGTATAGCTGGCTGGGTCGACTTCTCGCGCGACGTGGCGCGGGACCGGGACATCGCCCGAGCCATGACGGCCACGCCGTCCCGGCGCGGTCCGGACGGCGAGGGCCTGTGGTGTTCTCAGCACGCCGCGTTGGGCCACCGGCGGTCCGGCGACGGCCCGGACGGTGATCTCCTGCCCCTGGGGATCGACGACGTCACCGGCCCCCGCGCGGTCTTGACCTTCGGCGGTCACGTCCACAACGTCGAGGAACTGCGCGCTCGACTGCGATCGTCGGGGCACGAGGCCGGCACCGGTACCGACGCCGAGTTGGTGCTCCATGCCTACCTGGAATGGGGGCCGGACTTCGTCACCCACATCCAGGGCACGTACGCGATCGCCGTCTGGGACGCGCGCCGGCAGGAACTGCTCCTGGTCCGGGACCGGATGGGCGTGAAGCCTCTCTTCTACGCCCAGACCCCGGCCGGGGTGCTGTTCGGCTCGGAACCGAAAGCGATCCTCACCCACCCCGACTTCCAGGCTGCCGTGGACGCCGACGGGCTTCGCGACATCCTCTCGGTCGCCAGGGTGCCCGGGCACGCCATCTTCCGCGGCATGCGGGAGGTCCTCCCGGGCGGCATCGTGCGGGTTACCCGGTCGGGCACGGTGGAAAGCCGCTACTGGCAACTGCGCGTCGCAGAACACACAGACACCCTGGACCAGACCGTAAGCACCGTGCGCGACCTGCTGGACACATGCGTCGCCCAGCACATGGCGGGCGACGAGCTGCCCTGCTCGCTGCTGTCCGGCGGCCTGGACTCCAGTTCCCTCACCGCGCTCGCTGCCCAGGTCGCACGCGACCACGGCCGGGGGCCCATCCGCTCCCTCGCCGTCAACGACCACGACCCCTCCGCCGAGGCAGGCGCGCGAGGCAACGAGGACCACATCTATGCACGGCTGATGGCCGAGCACGTCGGCGCCCACCACAGCGAGGTGTCGCTCAACGGACTCGACCTGCTTGATCCCTCGTTGCGGGCATCGGTGCTCGCCGCGTACGACGTGCCCCTCAACAAGGGAGACCAGTACGCCTCGCTGCTCCTGCTGTTCACCGCCGCCCGGGAACACGCCGCCGTCGCCCTCTCCGGGGAGTGCGGCGACGACGTCTTCGGGGGATACAACTGGAACCGGCTCCCTCAATGGGTCTCCTCCAGCACATTCCCCTGGGTCGACGAGGGCCGGCCGCGCTTCCGGGGCAACGACGTCCTCTTCGATCCCCAGCTGCTCGCCAAGCTCGACCTGGCCGCGTACGAGCGGGACTGCCACAGTACGGCAGTTGCGGAGATCGCGGCCGGCGACCACATCGACGACCCGGTCGAGGCGCGGTACCGGGAGGTCACCTACCTGGCACACACCCGCCACACACGGGTGCTGTTCGACCGGCTGGACCGGCTGGGCATGGCTTCGGGCCTCGACATCAGAGTTCCGTTCGCCGATCCTCGTCTCGTCGAGTACACCTTCAACATCCCCTGGGCCATGAAGGGTTTCGACGGGAGGGAGAAGAGTCTGCTGCGAGCCGCCATGAACGGCCTGCTCCCGGAGCCGGTGGCCCTGCGGGTCAAGACTCCGTATCCCAACCTCCGGGCCGGCGCCTACGACCAGGCCCTCCGAGAGAGGCTGGCGCACGTCGTGCGGACACCGGACAGCCCCGTTGCGCCCCTGCTCTCCGGTGGTGTGCAGGAGGCGGTGGCCCAGCAGGGAGCGGCCGGGCTCACGGACGGGGTCAGCCGGGCGGCTCTGGAGACAGCCCTCCAGCTCGACAGCTGGCTGCGTACCTACGGTGTGCGGCTGGACCTCTGACCCGCGAGCCGACTGGCGTCTGGGACCCCCGCTGGAGACGGGAGGCGCCGTGCCCGAGGCCGGCGGCGACCTGAGCGGAACAGGACGAGGGGCCGCTCACGGCTCTGCAAGAGCCGGGAGCCGAGGTGTCTCGGCGACACGGACCTTGACGTGGTCCTCTCCCTGGACCTTTCGTGCACAACGACCCTCGAATAGCGGAATGACAGGAGGAGATCCCGCATGGTCGTGTCCGCGGCTGCGCCCTCCCGCCTTTGGACCCGGAACTTCAGCCTCTACTTCATCGCCCGCACCATGGCGGTGCTGGGCGACACGATGATCCCGGTCTCCATGGCGGTCGCGATGTACTCGCTCGGATTCTCGGTGAGCGAGGTCGGCTTCACGCTCGGCGCCTGGATGGGGGCGTTCGCCCTCTTCGTTGTTTTCGGCGGGGTGTTCGCCGACCGGTTTCACCCCCGACCGCAGATGATCGGCGCGGACGCCGTCCGGTGCGTGATCCAGGGCTCGCTCGCGGTCTACCTCTGGCTCGGGCACCCGCCGCTGTCGTTCATCATCGGCGGGTCGCTGCTCGGCGGACTCGCGACCGCCATGTTCCAGCCGGGCCTCACCAGCCTGGTGCCGCAGGTCGCCGACGACCCGCAGAAAGCCAACGGGGTAGTGCGGGTGAGCCAGGGGCTCGCCACGATGGCCGGGCCCGCGCTCGCCGGTACGCTGGTCGCCTCCGTCTCCGCTGCTTCGGTGTTCGTGGTCAACGCGGTCACCTTCGTAGTCAGCGGGATCTGCCTGGGCGCGCTGCGACTGCCCTCGTTCAAGACTGACCGTTCGGCTTCCACGCTCGCGAACCTCCGTACCGGCTGGGACGAGTTCCGGTCCCGGTCCTGGCTGTGGGCGGTCATCTTGATCTGGTGGGTGCTGGGCGTGTTCGTCTGGGGCCCGATCACACCGGTCGGTGCGGCCTCCATCATCGACGCGCACGGCAAGGCAGCGTTCGGCTACGCAGAGAGCGCGTTCGGGGCCGGCTGCGTCTTCGGCGGCCTGGTCGCGATCCGGATGCGTCCCTCTCGCCCGCTGTTCGCCGGTGGCATCGCGATGTGCCTGTTTCCGCTGATGCCACTGGCGGCGGCCCTGGTCCCCGCCGTGCCGCTGCTCATGCTCGGATACGGGGTGAGCGGGCTTGGCTGGGCGTTCTGGGGCGTTCAGTGGGCGACCGCCGTTCAAACCCAGATCCCCGAGGACCGGCTCAACCGGGTGGCCGCCTACGAGATCGCCGGCTCGATCCTCGCCGTGCCGTTCGGCCAGGCGATCGCCGGCCCAGCCAGCGCCCTGGTCGGCGTACACCGGCTGCTGCTGGTCGGCGCCGTCATCAGCCTCGGCTGTGCCGCCGCCCTCATCATCGTCCGACCCATCCGCCTCCTAAGGGCTGTCCCGTAATCCCCGGTGGATCAGCGCGCGGCGTCAGATGCGGTGCATCGCAAGGCGGAGGGTCGTCCTCATACTGGGCGTAT
>NZ_JBSGZO010000398.1:0-8081 GCF_053611045.1 Streptomyces sp. NPDC054841
GGCCACGGCAGGCCCCGCAGCAGGGCGGACGGCTCAGCGGTGGCTCGGGGCAGCCGGATCATTGCGCTGCCGGCGGCGGCCGGCGGGTGGCGGTGGGAGAGCGAGCGGATGCCGATCGGATCGGTTGCCGCCCCACCGCCGCCCCGCCTGCCGGGACACCGGATCGGACAGTGCGCCGGGGTCAGACCACCGGGGCCGGGTAGGTCGGGTACTCCACGCCGGAGACGTGCTGGACGACGCGGATGACCTGGCAGGAGTAACCGAACTCGTTGTCGTACCACAGGTACAGGATCGCGTTGTCGCCGTCGACCTTGGTGGCACCGGCGTCCACGATGGAAGCGTGGCGCGAGCCGACGAAGTCCATGGAGACGGCGTCGGGGGCGGTGGTGAAGTCGATCTGGCGCTTCAGCGGCGAGTGCAGCGAGACGTCGCGGAGGTAGTCGAGGACCTCCTCTCGGGTGGTCTCGCGGCCCAGGCGCAGGCTGAGGATGGCGATCGAGACGTCCGGGACGGGGACGCGGATCGAACTGCCGGTGATCGGGGCCTTGAGGTCCGGCAGCGCCTTGGCGACGGCGGAGGCGGCACCGGTCTCGGTGATCACCATGTTGAGCGGCGCGGAGCGGCCGCGGCGGTCGGCCTTGTGGTAGTTGTCCAGCAGGTTCTGGTCGTTGGTGAACGAGTGGACGGTCTCCACGTGACCGCGCAGCACACCGTACTCGTCGTCCATGGCCTTCAGCGGCGGGACGATGGCGTTGGTGGTGCAGGAGGCGCAGGACAGGATGCGCTCGTCCGGCTTGATCATGTCCTGGTTGACACCGTGGACGATGTTCGGGACGTCGCCCTTGCCCGGGGCGGTCAGAACGACCTTGTCGATGCCGGGGCGCAGGTGCTTGGAGAGGCCCTCGCGGTCGCGCCACTTGCCGGTGTTGTCGATGAGGATGGCGTCCTTGATGCCGTACGCCGTGTAGTCGACCTCGGAGGGGTCGTTGGCGTAGATCACGCGGATCGCGTTGCCGTTGGCGATGATCGTGCTGTTCGCCTCGTCGACCGTGATCGTGCCCTGGAACTGGCCGTGGATGGAGTCGCGGCGCAGCAGCGAGGCGCGCTTGACCAGGTCGGCCTCCCCGCCCCCGCGGACGACGATGGCGCGCAGGCGCAGGCCGTTGCCGGAGCCGGCCTTCTCGATCAGCAGGCGGGCGACGAGGCGGCCGATGCGGCCGAAGCCGTACAGGACGACGTCGCGGCCCTCGCCGCGCTCGATCTTGTTGGCGCCGGTGGCGCCGGCGACGGCCTCGGCGGTGAACGCCTCCACCGACAGTCCGCGGTCGTCGGTCTTGTACGTCGCGGCGAGCATGCCGATGTCGATCTGGGAAGGGCCGAGATCGAGCGTGGTGAGAGCCTGCAGGAACGGCAGCGTCTCGGTGACCGAGAGCTCCTCACCGGCGATCTGCCGGGCGAATCGGTGGGTCTTGAGGATGCTCACCACCGACTTGTTCACCAAGGAGCGGCTGTGCAGCAGGACCGTGACGTCCCGCTCCCGGTGCAGCTTCCCGATGATGGGGATCATCGACTCCGCGATCTCCTCGCGGTTTTTCCAATTGGTGAACGAGTCGTCATTGACAGTCACAGGTTTATCTTTCGAGCTAGGCGGCGCTCACATGCTAACCCGCCACCAATTCGATCATTCGAGCGGTGCCGCCTGAGCGGAATGCCGCGGTCGGACCCATCGCCATAAAAGGTGAGAAATAGGCCGCTCCCGTCGCGGACCTCATCGCCGGCGCCCCGCTTCCCGCGTGGGCTCCGCCGAGTGGTCCCGGTTCAGGTCATGGCGGTCCGCTGTTGCCGCCATTCCCGTGGGGTGGCGCCATAGGCGGCCTTGAACGTGCGGCTGAAGTGGGCAGGGTTGACGAATCCCCAGCGCTGGGCCACGGCCGAGACGGTCGGAGCGCTCTGTCCACCGCGGGCCAGCTCCCGGGCGCACTCCTCCAGGCGGCGCCGCTGGACCCAGCGGCCGACCGTCGCGCCCTCCCGCTCGAAGAGCTTGTGCAGGTAACGCACGGAGATGTGGTGCGCGGCGGCTATGCCCTCCGGGGACAGCTCCGTGTCGCCGAGATTCTCGTTGATGTAGTGCCGGATCCGGCACACCAGAGCCCGCTGCGCGTGGTCGGGGTCCACGAGCTCCGTTCCGGACTGCTCCGTGATGAGCGCGGCCACGAGGTCCGCCGCGGTGCCTGCCAGCCGGTCGCCGATCGCGGGGGACGACTGTGCGGCGGTCCGCGCCAGCCGGGTGAGGAACGGCACCAGCAGCGCACCCACGCCCGTGTCGGTACCGACCGGTGAAGCGGTGACGCGCCGAAGCGCGGCGGCGGGTACGCCCAGAGCGGTGCGGGGAAGCTGGAAGACCCGCATGCGGAAGCGGTCCGGGCGGTCGAACGCGTAGGGGCGGGACGCGTCGTAGACGACGAGGCTGCCCGGGCACAGACGGATCTCACGCCCGTCCTGCATGACCACCGTCGTTCCGGTCAGTTGCTGGCCGACCGATATGAAGTCCCGGGAGTCCCCGGCGGAGCGGCTGATGAGGCGCGCCGTGCGGGTGACGCGCTCCGGGTCCGCCTCCACGGTCGAGACCTGGAGGTATCCCACGTGGTCCGTGGTGATGCGTCCGCTGAACGGAGTCTTGTGCCACGCGGTGACGGCTACGGGCACGAAGGAGCGGTTCACCAGCTCGTTCCAGTGGGAGAGCTTCTCACGGTCGGGAACTCCGTCCGTGCTCACCACCAGGCTCATGGCTGCACCGAACCGGTTCTGTCGCGCTCCGGTCCGGCGGACGCCTCTCGTACGGTCATCCTCCAACGCTCCCTTCGTTCGCACCGGCTTCTCGCTGTCCGTCCAGCTTGAGGGCCGGTTCGCCGGTGAAGGGTCCCTGGAGGGGGTGCTCTGCACGAAGGTGCAGGAGTCAGGTCGATTGGGGAAATGCAGCGATCGGCATGACTCCTGGTCAGCGACGAGACTCCTGGTCGGCGACGTGCGGAACTCGGGGTCCGGCTCACGGAGCCGGTGGCCGAGGCAGGCGACTGCTGTGGGCGGCCGGTGCGGGCGCGGACGCAGGCGCGTGGGGAAGGCGTCGATCAGAGTGTGCGGCGAACGCCCGCCTGGCGTTCCAGATTGCGCAGTTGGACCGAGAGGTCGCCCTCGACGGCCGCGTACGCGGGGCCGCTGCGGCCGAGTGGGAGGACCTGCTCGCCTCGCATGTCCTCCAGCATCAGCGCGTACGCCGCGTACATCGCGACCAGTGACAGCAGCAACCCGATGGCACCTGCCACGTGTGCGAGCCAGTCGATGCCGCTGAGACCGTAGGCACCCGCCACCGCATACCGCGGCAGGGCGACGACCAGGACCAGCCGGAGAGCCCGCTTGGGGCCCGTCACCGCCACCATGAGTGCCGCGAAGACGGCGAAGACCAGGTTGAGGACTCCGAGGACGCGGGATCCGCCCGGCGGGTCGAAGGCCAGGACCAGGCCGTTCGCGAGCCAGGTGCCCGCGAAGCTGCCCATCAGTGTGGCCGCGATGACGTCCCTGGCACCGAAGGCCAGGATGCTCACCAGCAGTTGGAGCACGAAGGCGGGAAGGACGGTCAGGGCCACCGCCCTGCGGTCCGTCCCGTCGAGCAGGCCGAGTTGCAGGACGCTGGTGATCGTCGAGGCGATGGCGACGGTGAAGAAGCCCAGGGGCATGGGTGAGGCGATCGGCCTCAGGTTGATGCGGGTCATGCTGCGCAGGTCGGGCTCGTGATGACGGCCGGGCGGCGGGTTCTGGCCCGGTTCGGGGCCGTCGCTGTGCGTCGCGTTGCTCATGGGTGTGCCTTCGGGTCCGGCACCGGCACGGCGGTCGGTCGCCGCGCCGGTGCACTCGTTCGTCGGGGAGAGGCTGTGGTGAAGCCGAGGCCGGGCCGGTGAGCGGGTCTCCGGTCAGGCGGCGAAGCGCTTGACGAAGGACAGGGCGGTCTCGGCGACCTCGCGCCAGCCGCTGTCGATCGTCAGCGCGTGTCCGCGGCCGGCCATCTCGGTGATCTCGGTGACCGACGCCTCGTTGCGCGCCTGCTTCTTGTACGAGGCGTTGGCGATGGCCCAGGGGACGGTGTGGTCCTTCTCCCCCGAGATGATCAGGAGCGGCCCGCGCTCGGGGTTGAGCGTGTCGACCTTCACCTCGGTCCACGGGTTGATGTTCGCGGCGGCCGCCTGGAAGAGCGGTACGCCCGGGGCCGGAACCGCGAAGGTCTCGTACAGCTCCTTCGCCTCCTCCTCGCTGACCGCGTTGGCGAACGCGTAGCGGAACTGCTCGTAGGTGAGCGGAACGGCGCGGTGGAAGTTGGCCGGATTGCCCAGCACCGCGCTCGCGGCCCGGAGGGACGAGACGGGCAGCGGCAGCACGCCCCGGAAGGGAGCGGGGTCGATCGCCACCGAGGTCGCCGACAGCCCGCGGCCGGCGATCATCTGGGTGATCAGCCCGCCGAAGGAGTGGCCGATCACGACAGGCTTGCGGTCGAGCTTCTCGATGAGCCCGGCGAAGTGGTCGGCGACCTGGGCGACGCTCTTGCCCGCGAAGACCTCGGGGTGGGCGTTGGCCTCGGCGACGGTGTCGGGGTCGTCGGGCCAGCCGGGGGTCAGCGGGGCGAAACCGGCCTCTTCGAAGACCGCGGCCCAGCGGTTCCAGCTGCCGGGCAGCAGCCACAGGCCGTGGATGAAGACCACGGGAGTCCGGTCGGTGGCGTTGATCCGCTCGATGTGCGCGAGGTCGGCGGATGCGGTCATGGCGTGGGTCCTTCTGTTCTGGAGGCTTTCGGGACTTCAAGGGGGCTCTGAAGAGCGCTCTTGCGGAGGGCTCTTGCGGAGGGCTCTTGCGGGTGCTTCCGGGGAACGTCCGGGAGGACTTCAGATGCGGACGCTGCGGGCGGCAGCCGCGATGAGGCTGGTCACCGCGTCGGGCCGGCTGAACATCGGAAGGTGGGAGCTGCTGATCTCGACCGTGCGGGACCCCGCCCGCTTCGCCTGGAATCGCTGGAGTTCGGGCACGATGCCCCGGTCCTGCGTGGCGATCAGCGCCCAGGAGGGGATGCTTCGCCAGGCTGCCGACGCGGCACGGTCCGTGAACGCCGTGGCGGTGAGCGGCCGCTGGGCGGCGGCCAGTATCCGGGTCGTGGACCGGGGCACATCGGCTGCGAAGACGTGAGGGAAGAGGTCGGCTCTGAGGTAGAGGTCGACGCCGGTGGAGCCGTCCGGAGCGGGCGCCGGCACCGGGACGAGCGCCGATTCGAGTTCCGAGCCGGGGAATTTCGCCGCGAGCTCCCCCAGGACCTCGCCCGCGTCCGGCATGAATGCGGCGATGTAGACCAGTGCCTCGACCTGTGGGCTCGAGGCGGCCGCCGCGCTGATCACGGCGCCGCCGTAGGAATGGCCCACCAGTACCACCGGTCCGGGAACCGTCTTCAGTACGGCTTCCAGATGCGCGGCATCGGCGGGCAGACCCCGCAGCGGGTTGGCCACCGCCACCACGGGGAACCGCAACCGCTGCAGCCGCTTGATGACCGGCGTCCAGCTGGAGCCGTCGGCGAAGGCTCCGTGGACCAGGACAACGGTCGGCCGCTGTCCCTCCGCCGTGCCGCCGCCGACGGCGGGCTCGGCGCCCGCCGGCGCCGCGCTCACCCCCGCCACTGCCACTGCCACGGCGGACACCGCCGCCGCGCCCGTGGTCATCACCCGGCGTCGCGTCATCGCCCGACGTTCCGTCATGTCGCTGTAGCTCCTCGGTTCTTGAGTGGGAGCCTCAAGCTAGGTTCACGGCGGGCGCCATGGGTGACTGCTCGTGCACAGCTCTGTGCCGTCCGCGCACAGCGTGCGTGTCCACCGTCGAGCGGGGCGACAGCCGGCCGCCGCGGGTGTCCCGCCACTCACGCGGAGGCATTCCGTAGGCGGCGCGGAACAGCCTGCTGAAATGGGCCGCGTTGCTGAACCCCCAGCGCCGCGACACCGCGGAGACCGTCGGCGCCGGCCGGTGCCAGGCCAGCTCCCGGCTGCACTCCTCCAGGCGGCGGTGCTGGATCCAGCGGCTCACGGTGATTTCTTCACCTTCGAAGAGCTTGTGGAGGGCGCGCACGGACATGTGGTGTGCGGCGGCGATGGATTGCGGGGACAGCTCCGGATCCCCGAGATGACGGTCCACGTACGCACGCACCTCCCGCGCGCGTGCGCGCCGGGAGCCGGCCGCGTCCCCGGCCACGCCTGGAGCACGCTGGGCGACCAGGGTGGCCAGCAGGTCGGTGACATTGCCCGCCAGCCGCTCGACGACCGGCTCCGGGCAGTTCGCGGCGGTATCGGCCAAGGTGCACAGGAGCGGTCCCACCACGGCCGCCACCGGACCGTCCGGCTCGATGGCGGTGGCGGTGACGCCCTCCAGCTGGTGGTCCGCGACACCGAGGGTGCGCCGGGGCACCAGGCACACCCTGAGCCTCGTACGGTCCGCGAGGTCGAGCACATGAGGACGGCCGGTGTCCCACACGCCCAGCATCCCGGGTTCGAGGTCCGCGCTCCGGCCGCCCTGCTGGATACGGGCACCGACGGGGCCCGCGACGGCTACGGCCACGAACCGCTCCGTCCGTCCGGCATCGTGTGCGATCCGGCGCTGCGTACGAATGATGCGCTGCGGGTCCGCCTCGATGGTGGAGATCAGCAGATGGCCGAGACGCTCGGTCACCGTGCGCCCGTTGAACGGCAGGGAGCCTTGGGGGATCACCGTCACCGGCACCATGGCCCTGGCGACGGCTTCACTCCAGCGTCGCAGCCTGGTCCGGTCCGGGACCGTGGCGGCGTCGAACACGACGGTCATGGGGCCTCCAGCCGAGTCACAGGTGCCGGGAACCGAGTCCGGACCGGGCCCGGGCCGAGTCCGGAACGAATCCGGGCCGAGTCCGGAACAGATCCGGGCCGAGTCCGGGCCGAGTCCGGTACGAAACGACCCTCCGGCACGGCTTCCAGCATGGGGAGGCGGATGACGTACGTCGTTCGTCGGATGACTTCACTTCGACTGCGACGGCCGGTGCGGCTGCCGCCCAGCGGCTGCCACGGACTGTTCCCTCAGCGCCGCCGGGCTGTTCTCTGCGCGCATCCGTGATGCGCCGGCCCGGGTAAGATCGCCGGGTACGGGGGAGTGGGGCCGCGAGATGACAGACAGCAGGCTGTTCGGGCGCAGCGAGGAGATCACAGCCGTCGGCACACTGGTCGACGGGCTGCCGGAGCGCGGTGCCTCGCTGGTGGTCCGAGGGGTGCCCGGGATCGGCAAGTCGGCGCTGCTCGCCCATGCGGCCACCCGGGCCGCGGAGACCGGAGCGACCGTCCTGACGGCGGCAGGGGTGCAGGCGGAAACCCATCTGCCGTTCGCCGGCCTCCACCAGCTGACGCGCACCCTGATGGACGGCGTCAAGGATCTCCCCGATGCCCAGGCGGACTCGCTGCTCGGGGCCTTCGGCATGGCCGCGCGTCCCGCAGGTGTGTCCGCACCGGAGTTCTTCATCATCGCCCTGGCCACGCTCAACCTGCTGGGTGACGCGGCGGACAAGGGGCCCGTGCTGCTGGTCGTGGACGACGCCCAGTGGCTGGACATGCCGACCCTGGACGTTCTCGGATTCGTCGCCCGCCGGCTCGGCGCCGAGCCGGTCGGCCTGCTGATCGGCCTGCGCGACGGCCACACCACGCCCCTGGAGGCCTGTGGAATCCCGGAGCTGCGCCTGGAGTCGCTCGAACCGGCGGCGGCCGGTGCGCTGCTGGACGCCCGGGCGCCGGGCCTCGGCCTCGGCGTCCGGCGACGTGTCCTGGAAGTGGCCGCGGGCAACCCCCTGGCCCTGATCGAGCTGCCGATCGCTCTGAGCGCGGACCCGGCCGCCACGGACACCCTCGCCCCGGCCGAACTGCCGCTCACGACCCGCCTCGAACGGGCTTTCGCCTCCCGTGTTCCCGAGCTCCCCCCTGGCACGCGTCGTCTGCTGCTCGTCACGGCCGTCGACGACGAGGGCGCACTCGCCGAGGTGC
>NZ_JBSGZO010000399.1:0-8075 GCF_053611045.1 Streptomyces sp. NPDC054841
CACATGCCCAGGCCGGACAGCTGCCCGTACTGCGGCTGCTGCCCGAACATGCCCTGGCCGTGGATCTGACCGAACTGACCGAACTGACCGGGCTGGCCCTGCATCTGCTGGCCGGGGAACTGGCCGATCTGGCCGTACTGGCCCGCCTGGCCCTGGCCGGTGATCTGCGCGAGCGCGGTGTGCACGATGGGCGCGATCCGGCGGGCGCACTCGGTCAGCACCATGCTCCAGGCGTGCGGCGGGATCTGCCCCTGCGCCTGGATGCCCATGAGGATCTGCGGGTCCGTCCGCAGATGTTCCGTCACCGCGCTCACCGCTGTCGCCGCACATCGCAGCGACAGCTCGGTCACCAGCAACGGCAACTGCTGCTGCCCCTGCATCCCGAACGGCTGCTGCCCTTGGCCGAACTGGCCCTGGCCCTGCTGGCCGAACGGCTGCTGCTGCTGGCCGAACGGCGACTGGCTGTACAGTTGCTGCCCCATCGGGGGCTGGCCGTAAGGCTGCTGGGTCTGCGGCTGGCCGATCTGCTGGGGGGTGTAGACGGACATTCGGACTCCTCCTTGAGTCTCCGACGGAAACGCACGAGAAGCGGCAAACCGGAAGCCGGTCCGCCGCCACGGAGCAGCAAACCACCAACCGACCAAGAACACATTTCGGGACATACCACCAAGCGGCGGTAGCGCGTGGAACGGGCTGCCGAAGGGCAGGGCAACCCGCGGCATCGGCCCCTGTGGGCGCCGCCGATCCGCCCTCCGGCCCCGGCGTCGTCGCGGGCACGCAGGGCAGGCGGGTGGCCGAAGCGCGTCGACGGGGTCACGCTGGAAACCATGAGCGTGCACCCGCCCCCCGCCTCGCACGGTGCGCTGCCTCCCCTGGCGCCGATGCTCGCGGTGATCGGTCCGCCACCCGGACCGGAGGCAGAGGCCGAATACGTGTACGAAACGCTGTGGAACGGCGCCCGTGTCATCGCCCATCTGCCCGGTGACGGCAGCGTGCGCCTGCTGTCGGCGACGGGGGTGGACGTCACGGCCCAGTACCCGGAGTTCCAGTCACTGGCCGGTCTGCTGCCCGCGCCGGAAGCGGTGCTCGACGGGGAGATCATCACCCTGGACGGCCAGGGGCACCCATCGGTGGAGCAGCTGCAGCAGCGGATGAGCCTGCACCATCCGGACGCCGTCGCCCACGCCCGCGAAGACCTTCCCGTCCATCTGATGATCTTCGACATCCTGTATCTCGGGGAACCGACGGTGCACCTGCCCTACACCTCCCGCCGGGACCTCCTGGACGACCTCGCACTGGCCGGACCCGGCATCGCCGTACCCGCGGCCTGGCCCTCGAGCGCCGCCCAGGCGCTCGAGCAGACGTACACGGAAGGCTTCGACGGGGTGATTGCCAAACGGCTCACCAGCCCGTACCTGCCCGGACGCCGCTCCCGCGACTGGATCAAGATCAAGCACCTTGACGCGGACACGTGAGGCATCGGCTGTGAAGCGTGGATCGCGCGTCCGACCGCGCGACGAACGTGCTCTCAGGAGGCGGCAGCTCATGATGAGCGGTCGTGCTCGCGGGTGGACCGACGCTGTGGGCCAACTGCACTGTTAACGTTGTCCCTTGACCGGGGGACGGAGACAGCAGATGGCATCGGCCACGTTCAGTATCGGCGGGGACCTGGGCGTAGGGCGGCTCGGATTCGGAGCCATGCACCTGCCAACCAAGCCCGTGCCCGACCGCCAGGCATCCCTCGCGGTTGCCCGGCGGGCCGTCGAACTGGGCGTCACGCTGATCGACACCGCGCACCTGTACGGCGGGGGAGCCAACGAAGAGCTCCTCGCCGAGGCCCTGCACCCCTACCCGGACGGGCTGCTCATCACCACGAAGGTCGGCGTCGCACGATCGGGCCCCTCCGGCGAATGGAGGCTGGACGGGCGACCGGACGTCCTGCGCGCTCAGGTCGAACAAGCCCTCCGCCGGCTTCGCGTCGAGCGGATCGAGCTGCTCCAGCTGCACCGCATCGATCCGGAGACACCGCTGGCCGACCAGCTCGGCACGCTCCGGGACCTCCAGGCCGAGGGCAAGGTCGGCCGGATCGGACTGTCCGAGGTCACCGTCACCGAACTCGACCAGGCACGGGACATCATCGACGTCGCGAGCGTGCAGAACCGCTACAACCTGCTCGACCGCGAGCACGAGCCCGTGCTCGCTGCCTGCGAGGTGGCGGGGATCGCCTTCCTGCCGTGGCGGCCCGTCGCAGCAGGGGCGTCGGGCGCGCAGGCAGAGATCGCTGCTGTGGCGGCCGAGGTCGGTGCCACCCCCACCCAGGTCGCGCTCGCATGGCTCCTCGGCCACTCGCCGGTCATCCTCCCGATCCCGGGCACCGCCCGGATCGACCACCTGGAGGAGAACCTCGCCGCAGCACACCTCCATCTGACCCCGGCCCACCGCGACCGCCTCGACCGGCTGCCCGAGCAGGCATAGGTTCTGCCTGTTCGGTCGTGATCGGAGCCGAGCCGGATGAGGACTGCGGCGGCGGTGACGGCGGTGCCGATGCAGGCGAACGGTCGCAGACCCCGGTCCCTGCCCGAGGCGTTACGCAACTCACCCAACTACGATCAGTCGTCATGCCAGCCGAACCCGAGCATCACACCGTGCACCACTTCTCCCAGGCCAACCCCTCCGGCCCGGGCTGCGACAGCGCCCCGGCCCTTCTGCGGCGGGTGGCAGACTCCATCGAGTCCCTCGGCCCGATGGAGATCCAGGACATCGTCATCCACTCGGAGATCACCGAACACGGCGCCTGGCTCTCGGCCACGGTCTACTACCACCGGGACGGGGAGTGATCCGTAAGGCGTAGGACACGCTGGACAGCCGTGCTTCCTGGGCCAGTTCGTCACCTGGCAGGCGTAAGACGCCGCCGACGCCGCCGACTTGTCGTTTCACGCATCGAACGTGGGCCGGTACGGCGCGACGCAGGGCATCGAACGTGGGCCGGTACACCGCGACGCAGAGCAGGGTCTGACGCTCGGTGCACGTACGTCCGCCCGACCGGGTGCTACTGGTCGTTCGACCCGAGGCCCACCAGACCCGCTTCGTAGGCCATGACGACCGCCTGCGTGCGGTTGTTGGCGTCCAGCTTGGTGAGCACGTTACCCACGTGCGTCTTGACGGTCTCCAGGCTCACTCTCAGTTCGGTGGCGGCTTCCTGATTGGACTTCCCCTTCGCCATGAGCCGCAGAATCTCGATCTCGCGGCCGGTGAGCAGGGCGGCCCTGCCAGTGGCGGCATTGCGCCGTACGGGCCTTTCGGCGGCCAGCCGGCGGACGGCGTCCGGGAAGAGAACGGAGTCACCGGTGGCCACCAGCCGGATGGCGTGCGCGATCTGCTGGGACGGGGCCCGCTTGCGGATGAACCCGCTGGCGCCTGCCCGCAGGGCGTCGTAGACGTGCTCGTCGTTCTCGAACGTGGTGATCACGATGACCTTCGGCGGGTCGGGCAGCGCGGACCTCAGCCGCCGTGTCGCCTCGATGCCGTCCACATCAGGCATCCGCACGTCCATCAGTACGACGTCGGGGCGTAGCCGTTCGACCATGGGAAGCACCTCGGCGCCGTCGGCGGCCTCGCCGACGACAGCGAGGTCCGGCTTGGCCGACAGCAGAGTCCGCAGTCCGGTACGCGTGAGCTCCTCGTCGTCGACGATGAGGACGGTAACCGGCGGCTCGGCGAGCCCGGTTGGGCCGCTGTTCGTGTTCATGGCGCCGACCGTAGCGGTATCCGTGCCGCCAGCCGCCAGTGCGTGCCACCGGTCTCGTCCGTACGCCCCGCGGACACCTCGCCGCGCAGCAGTCGCACCCGCTCGGCGATGCCCGTCAGCCCGTGCCCCCGCTCCGTGGCCGGGCGGGACGGGCGAAAGGTCACCGTTGCGTCGAGCGGGTTGATGAGTTCCACCTCCAGCCAGCCGTCCCGTGCGGCGACCCGCAGGCTGATGTCGGCGAGCGCGCTGTGCCGCAAGGCGTTGGTCAGGCCCTCCTGGATGATCCGGTACGCCTCCCGCGACACGGTGGCCGGCACCTGCGCGAGGTCCCCGGCGGTGTCCACGCTCAGCCCGGTGCCGGCCTGCCGGACCCGCTCCGTCAAGGAGCCGAGGTCGGCAAGGGTGTGCTGCGGTGTGGTGGGCGACTTCCCATCCCGCAGGACGCCGAGTACGTGGTCGAGGTCGTCCATCGCGGCGCGGGATGTCTCCTCGATGCTGCTGAGAGCGCGTCGGGCGGCTTCGGGGTCACTGTCCATCAGTTCCCCGGCGACGGCGGCCTGGATGGTCGATGCCGTCAGGGTGTGCCCTATCGAGTCGTGCAGTTCCTGGGCCAGCCGGTTGCGCTGGGCCAGCAGGTCCCGCTGCTGTTCCACGGCGGCCAGCCGTTCGCCGGGCCGATGTCCGAGGAGGACTGCGGCGAGCAGCCGCATGGCTGCCGCGCCGCCGGCGGTGACGTACCCGGCGAGCGCAAGACATGCTGCGCAGACGACCGCCGTCCACAGGCCCTGCCACCCGTGCTCTATGTGGATGGTCCATCCGAAACTCGTCACCGGACCACCACCGCTCAGCCAGACCGAGGGGAACACGACGGCCGCGAAGACCGACAGGCAGGCCACCGCGGTCACCACGCCGCCGACCGCCAAGTGCGCTGCCAGATAGGCCGATGTCCGCAGCTGGTTCACCCACAGGGATGTCGACGATTCCAACGGGGCGGGAAGCCCCGCGCCCAGGAGCCCGTTGGCCAGCCGGACGCATCCCCGACGCGTCGCAAGCGGAGCGCCCACGGCCACGAGCACCGCGCACAGCACGGCGCCGAATGCCACGACACGAAGCGCCGCCGGCCACTGCGACGGCGTGGCGAAGAGCGCCAAGACCAGTGGCGGCGGACTCATGACCGCGCCGAGAAGTACGTATGCCCAACTCCGGTACGGGGAACGGCTGAAGCGCGGCCCGAGCATTTTCCTCACGGCCCGAACAGTACATTCGGGGCCGTGCTGCACGCCTCCCTCGAAAGAGCCAGCACCGCCTCCCACTTCACGGGGAAGACGAGTTGCCCCGACGCAGCGATGCGGAGCCTCACCGTCGACTGCGACTGTTGCAGGAGAGAAGAGATGCTCATTCGGGACCATGGAAGGCCGTCTTGAAATCGAATCCCACGCTGCATTCCGAAAGCCGCACGTCCTTGGCCGCAAGGGTCGGTGCGGCCGTATGGATGGCCGCCATTGCGCAGTTCTTCGTCGTCCAGGTGGTCGTGGAGGCCGGCTGGCGCACGCCGTACAGTTGGGCGACGTACAACATCAGTGATCTCGGCAACGTGCACTGCCAGACCTGGGACGTCTCCCGGCCTCGGTATGTGTGTTCACCGCTGCACGACGTCATGAACGCTTCGTTCGCCGTCCATGGCGTCCTGCTGCTGGCCGGCACGCTGCTGGTCGGTGCGTGCTGGGGCCGGGGGTGGATATCGGTGGGTGCCCGGATCCTGTTTGTCGTCAACGCCGCTGGTTGGGTCCTGGTCGGCTTTGTTCCGGCAGACGTCAACGAGGACCTTCATGTATTGGGCGCGCTCCTCATCATGGGGCTGGGAAATATCGGACTCATCTGTTCGGGATTCGCCCCGAGGAGTTCCCTCTTCGGTGGACTGCGCCCCATAACCCTGTCCATGGCCGCCGTCGCAGTGGTTGCGGCGTGGATGTTCTTCGGCGGGCACGATCCCGGTATCGGTATGGGCGGCCTGGAACGGATCGCGGCCTTTGCGCTGGACGCGTGGACCCTCGTCATGGCCCTCGCCGTACTCCGCGCCCACCGGCAGGACGACGAGGGCATGTGGCAGCGCTCAGTGCCACGGAGCGGCCCGGCTCTCGATCGCAGTTGAGCGGCATGCGCCTGGCCGCCCTCGTCTCCCGGATCAGCCCCCCATTTCCCGGATCAGCACCCCGGGCAAGCCGACGGGATCGACGTCGGACCAGGGTTCACGATCCTGCGGGGCGCTCGCTCCACCCGAGCACAGACGTCAGCTCCTGTCCGGCAGCATGAAGGGGGGTGACCGCAAGCGCCGTGGGATCGTGCAATGGGGGCCACTGGCAGCCGGGTACCCGGCCGTGTCGGGCGTGTCGGCCGGGGAAGGACGGCGTGGCACGCCGTGGCATGCTGGGGGCAGCCGCTGTCGACGAAAGTGTGAGGAACCGTGCCGCTGAGCACCGGCCTGGACGTGCGCCCCGTGGCCTCAGGCGACCGGGCTGCATGGGACCCGCTGTGGCAGGCGTACCTGAACTTCTACGACCATGCCCTTCCGCCCGGCGTCACTGATCTGACGTGGGCTCGGTTCGGCGATCCGGCGGAGCCGATGGGCGCGCTGGGGGCGTGGGCTGACGGCGCCCTGGTCGGCATCTGCCACTACATCTTGCATCGTTCGACGTGGGCCGCGGGTACTTACTGCTATCTGGAGGACCTGTTCACCACGCCCGCCGCCCGCGGCCAGGGAGTGGGCAGGGCGCTGATCGAGGCGACGGCCGCGGCGGCCCGGGAGGCAGGGGCGGAGAAGCTCTACTGGCAGACGCACGAGGGCAATGCCTCGGCGCGTGCCCTCTACGACCAGGTGGCCCGCCACGAGGGTTTCCTCGTCTACGAGCGTCCGCTGATCTGACCCAGCAGGGCAGGGTGGTGTCCCTGCCGGCCCGAGGGGGCCGCCGACGGAATTCGCGCCCCGCTGGTCGCCGAGGCGATCGCCGAGCCGTATCAGTTGCGCCGGCTCAAGACGGGGCATGCCCGAGCGGTCACGTTCGCGGTGATGACGAGCGTGGTGACGGGTCGCTGCCGGTCGTCAGAGGCCTTGTGTGAGCCGTTCAGTGCTCGGTGTTGACCCGGGAGACGTGGTATTGGCGGATACGCCAGGTGTCGCCGTCGCCGTTCCGCTGGAGGACCAGCGACAGGTGCACCGAGGCCTCCCAGTCCGCCGGGTCGCGGAAGGTGACGTCCGCGAAGCCTCCGGCTACGTGCTCACTGATCGTGTAGGTGTGGAGGATCGTCACATCGGCGCTGCGGTCGCTCGGGACCGCAGCGTAGTAGCCCCGTACGGCATCCCGGCCGGAGAGGACCTCGGGTCCGAAGCCCTGGAACAGGGCGTCGGGAGTGAACAGGCCGGCCATGACGTCCGGCTGGTGGCCGTCGAACGCGGCCTTCCAGTGCTTCAGAACCTCGTGCATCGGGTTGCTCATCGTGTTGTCCCTTGTCCATGTGTGCGGGTGGGGGAGGCGGCGCTCGCCGTAATGGCCGCCTGTGAGCGAGTCGAGCCGGTAGTAACTAGCCGACCGGTCTATTGCAAACTAGTCGAGCGGTCGTATACTTGGCAACATGGGACGGACAAGTGACGCCAGAGAGAAGATCATCAGTGCTGCGCAGTCACTCATCGAGCTGCGTGGGTACTCGGCGCTGGGCGTGGCCGAGATCTGCAAAGCGGCTGGGGTACCCAAGGGCAGCTTCTACTACTTCTTCGAGTCCAAGGAAGCCCTGGCGCTGACGGTCCTAGACGAGCACTGGGCCGGTCAGCGGCGCGACTGGACCCGCATCCTCCAGAGCGATGCGGAGCCCCTTCAGCGGCTGCGGCAACTGTTCGACGAGACCGAGGCGGCTCAGCGCGCCGGTCAGAAGAGTTGCGGCACCGTCTCGGGGTGTCTGTTCGGGAATCTCACTCTGGAGCTGAGCAATCAGACCGAGTCGATCCGCGAGCGCCTGCAGGCGATCTTCGATGCTCAGGTGGACATGGTCGAGTCGGTCATCACCGAGGCCCTTCAGCGGGGAGAGGTCAACGTTGCCGACCCCCGTGAAGCCGCCCGGTCGATTGTCGCGCAGCTCGAGGGCCAGGTGCTGTTTGCGAAGCTCTACAACAACACGTCCCGGCTCGGCGCTCTGTGGGCGAACTGCCTGGCCCTGCTCGGCGCCGGCGCGCCACAGGAGGCAGTGACCGGCACGTGACGCCGGCCCGCCGCAGGGATGCGGCAGGTTGGAGCGGCCGACTCCTCCGTGCGCGGGGCGGCAACGGCCTCGCAGC